>JABSRT010000031.1 GCA_013214945.1 Gammaproteobacteria bacterium | reverse complement strand
CGATAAAGTCGAAAACACCGCCTATATTGTCTGTGCTGCCATCGGTTAATATATCATTGGGATCGAGTTGAGCACTCGCATTGTCGCTAAGTGACGCGATATTGCCTAGTTGCAAACAGCTCCCAAGCTCTCCTTCAACTAGGAACTGCTGTTGATTATCACCTGTTTGAGACAACATACTTTGAGACAATGCAGTTTGAGGCAGTATATTGCATGCGGTAATTGTATCTTGATAATCGGGAATGCCGTCACCGTCTTGATCAAAGTAACCCTCTTCGTTATCGGCAATGCCATCGCCGTCACTGTCCATTGTTGTTAGGGTAGGTAATGTATCAATTATTTTGACCGAGACAAAATCAGTGTTACTTAGCCCTTGAACATCGGTTACCGTAACGCTAACACGGTACAGACCCTTGCTTAAACTGGCAGGATCGAAGATATAAATTAGCTCATCTGACGATTGGTTAGTTAGGGAGAGGTCACTGTCGCTCCAGTCGATAACATGTTCATTGTCTGAGCTAGAATCGGGATCTGTAAACGACAAATTCACCGTTACTAAGCCATCAACTTGCGTTACGGTGAGTGTCTGAATACTGTTTTGTATTGCGCTCAGCGCAACCCTAGGAGCAATGTTTTCTTGTGAGATCAAAATCTGCTGACTAACTTTTTGACCTCGATTTAAACTGGGATCCAAAGTTATAATAATATCTTTATTGGGCTGCTCGTTCTCTGCGTTATTTTCTACATCGGTCTGACTATCGCGCAGTATATTAAAGCTTATCTCTGCTTCAGTGCCTGACTCAACAATAATATCGCCATCAGACAAATCATGATCTAAACCTGTCGTAGCACTGCCACTAACCGTATAAGGAATAGTGAGCGGATAAACTGGCGAGTGACCATTAAGCAAGACTTTAATGGTGACCCGCTCACCTTCAACCACCGTCTGATCTTTATCGAGCGATATCAGCGGACGAATATTTACCTGCTGCTCTGCACGGGCTGTGCGCCCCGCAGCATCTTTGGTTGTCCAAACGGCAACATTATTGCCGGGTTTATAAAAAGGTGTGCCATCAAGTAACACGGGTAAAGAGTTGCCCAAATAGTCAGTGGCGCTGGCAATGCCTAAATTAACTCGGGTATAAAGCGCGGTTGCATCGAACGATATTGCCTCAGGTAGACTCAGTTGAGGTGGTTCCTGTGATTCAAGTTCATTAGTGATTGGCGCATCGTTGCTATTGCTAATATTCAACGTAACAGTTGCGGCCTCGCCTAAAGCACCAAAACTGTCTGCAACCTGATAGCTAAAGCTATCACTGCCATTAAAGTTGGTCCGTGGGCTGTAATTAATTTTGCCGTCAACGACTTGTGCCTGACCGTTAGTAGGTTCATTAAGAATAACTAAAGAACCAGCATCTAACTGATCATCGACATCAATATCACTATCATTTTTTAATACATCGACCAATACAGGGCTATCTTCTTGAGATAACGCCAGATCATCATTGAGAGTTGGCAAATCGTTGACAGCATTGATAGAAATAGTGACAAGTGTACTAAGCGAGGTTGCACCCTGAAAATCAGCAACCTGATAGGTAAAGGTATCGGTGCCATTAAAATTGGCAAAGGGGGTATAAGTAATAACGCCATTGATGGTATCAACGCTGGTTTGACCATTAGTTGGTTGATTAAGTACCACAATACTAGAGGCAATTAAGAAACCCTCAGCATCGACATCATTGTCCAGAACCGCAATAACAATAGTGCCATCTTCATCAAGGCTGGCGGTATCTTCTATGGTGAGCGGGGGATTATTGATATAGGAGCCGTCTGAATTACCCTCAGACTCACTTTCAGACAACAAGGTTGCACCGTTAAGATCGAATTTTCCTAGGCTAATATCATCACTATTGACCAGTTGTTCGGTGATTTGATAACTAAACACTAAAGCTGATGTGCCACTGCCGCTGACATATTGCGCAATAATCTGTTTATTGCCAATAGTTAAGTGAAGTAAAGGTTGTCCTGTTACCGTGATATTATTAGCAAAGTTAACCGTAAAGTTAAGTACATCGCCAGTAAAATAACCGCCTGAATTTGGCATATCAACACTGACTATCTGTAATAAACTGATAAGATTAAAGGTGATTTTACTGGTGTCGCCAATATTGTTTAAGGGTAAATCATGCCAGTCACTAAACAGATAAGCACCCGTATCACTAACAAAACCACCATCGGACTCAAGTGCAACAAGTTCAATACCATTACGATCTATATCGTCTAAGGTCAAACTATAGTCAAATTTCCAGCTGGTTTGTGCGCCGCTAGCTGATGCATAATTTGCTAGTATTTCTCTTTCATTATCAAGTTTAATCCGTAACTTGGTACTGGCAGGATCTGAGGTCTGAACCGCCTGATCAAAATGCACCGTAAAGCTAATGCTATTACCGGTCACATAATCCCCAGCCACAGGCACGTCAACAGAAGTGACTTTGGGAATAATTGCTTCACCGACTAAAACCGCTGATGAATTATTACTAAGCAAGGTAACCTTAGACGTCAGGCTATTATTAACAAAATTAGTGTTTGCTACGGTTAATACATGACTGCCAACACTGTTATCTTGCGTTCCATCTAAGGTGCCGAATATGGTGGCATTATTAAGTTGAAAACTTTCGATCTTAATGCCGTCAGTATCAATATCGAAGTTGTTGATAGGGTAGTTAAAGTCAATACGGCCCTGACCGGCCGCAACAGCGTTGATAACATGAAGAGTATTATTAATATTGATTGTAAGCTGGGGCGTCCCCCCAGTTATTGCCACCGTTGAAATTCCTCTCCAGCGCAGGCTAAAAGTGAGCATATCACCGGGTAAATAAAGGTCATTATCGGGGAAATCGGCTATATTGCTATGTTCAATAAATACTGCTGAGAGATTAGCAACCTTGTCGACATTTAATTTTTCGTCACCGTTGGTTACTCCAAAGCTGCTCACTTCAAATTGATAAAAGCCATTAAAACCAATGTTGCCATCAAAATCAAAATCTTTAGCGGTCGGGGTATATGAAAATGTCACTTTATTAGCACTAATGCTTTGATATTCGGCATACGCGAGACCAGAATCGAGCGCCAAAATTAAATAAGAAGTGCTATCTTCAGCAGGGGTGTAGTTAATGCTCTCAGAAAAAGAAACCACAAACTTCAAAGAATCATTACTATTATAAGTGCCATTAGCCGGGCCACTAATGCTGGTGACAGCGGCCAAACTAGGCAAAGAAATGAATAATAAGAGGGAAAAAAAGTGAGAAATAAAGCGATTAACCAATGACACCTGATTTGTCACCGGCGTTATTAAGGATCTAGATCTGAAAAATGCGGTAAAAAACGCGATGAGCATATCTAAATCCCTTTATGATTATTTTTCTTTTGCCTTAGGCGCGATAACCTGACCTTTACTAAGACGAAAAGCACCCGACTCAATAGCCTTAAGCCCTTGTTTTGGCGCTTTTGCTAACTTGTCTCTGCCATTGTTAAGCGTTGCTTTGTATTTATCATGTTTGGCTTTTGCGAGAGCTAACACTTGATAATGATATTGGCCATCGACAAATCCGGTTTCATGGCTGAAGTTACCATTTTTATCACTCAGAATTAGTCCGTCTGCAGCATTTAACGTCACGGAATGATGATTAGCTGGTAACGCTGAAATAGTAATACCATTAGCGCCACCTGTTACCGTAGCGGCCATTGCAGGCATCGTCGGAAATAAAAAGGAAATAATAGAAAGGTGAATTATTGTCTTAAAAAAAATTACTTTTTTAAGACTGCTTTCCTTGCAATACATTAACTACTCCATTGTGTGTTTTTTCAGCGACCTAACATAATCTACACTACATGTTTTTTAAAATCAACAAGATAAAATTAGTGCGTTTAATTTAATAAAGTGTAATACTTCTGAAACGCTTGGAGCAGGCACAAAAGTTACCGAACCTAAAGGCACTGGAGTTATGGATGATGAATAAAAAGCTATTATCGGCGAGTACTGTACTTTGTGGTATTTTAGCGCTCGGTGGCATGTTAACGGTGAGTGGCCAGGCCAAAGCCGATCAACAAATACAAGATGACCTTATTGTTGACGGCAGCATCTGCGTTGGTTTGGATTGTGTCAACGGGGAAGATTTTGGTTTTGATACCCTAAGGTTAAAAGAAAATAATCTGCGAATAAGGTTTCAGGACACCAGCTCGTCAAGCTCTTTTCCAACCAGAGACTGGGAAATTACCATCAATGATTCTGTTAACGGTGGTGCAAATTATTTTGCTATTAAGGATGTAGACGCTGGTAAAGTTCCTTTTACCATACTTGCTGACGCTCCTAATAACAGTCTTTATGTGAGCTCTACTGGTCATGTCGGTTTTGGTACAACAACCCCGCTTGTTGATTTAAATGTAAAATCTGGCAATACCCCGACGTTAAGACTGGAGCAAGATGGCAGCTCAGGTTTTGCCGCACAAGCTTGGGATGTCGCGGGCAATGAAACTAACTTTTTTATCCGCGATGTTACCAATGGCAGTAAATTGCCATTTAGATTGTCACCAAATGCACCAAATTCCAGCATCCATATTGCAGCTAATGGTGATATCGGTTTTCAGACATCGACGCCAGATGGACAATTTGATGTCGCTCATAGTGCTGATGCCAACAATCATGCTTTTTTGATAGGTACAAATAGTGCTGTTGGTATAAATATTGATAATGGACAGATCCCTCAGGCTTGGTTAGATGTGCAGACTACCGGAGGTGTATCTAGGTTTGCAGTTGCATTTGATGGTAACGTTGGTATTGGTACAGTGAGTCCTACTGGGCGTTTTGATGTGAGAGATGTTGACAATACCCGATCCTATTTTAATGTAGATGCAACTGGCAATGTTGGTGTTGGCACAAATACACCTGAAGGCCGGTTTGAAATAAAAAGCACTGACGGCCTAACATCATTATTAAAGGTAGCTGAGGCAGGAGGACTAGTCGTCCCTGGCAATGATTGTACAACTGTTGATGACGTCACAACATGTACTGCAAGTGACATCGCAAGCATTACTTTAGCGAAATGGAAAATAGGAACAGTGAAACAAACCATAGGATCAGGAAGAAATGTGGTTGAAACTGGCTTTGATAATTTAGCTTTCTCATATGATGGTACCGAGGTATTAACCTTAACTCATACTGGTCTGTTGATTCAAAATGACTTATGCGAGGCTAGTGTTAATATTAATTGTGTTGCTAATATCGTATCCAGTAAATACCTGAAAAACATTTTCTCCCCGGTAGACGGCGCTGATATTCTTGACAAAGTCAGCTCACTGCCCATTTCAGTTTGGTCTTATAAAGAAGACGATGCTATTTTGCACATCGGGCCGATGGCCGAAGATTTCCATGCGACTTTTGGCTTAAATGGTGATGTCACCGACAAAATTGCGATAGTCGATGCGTTGGGGGTGGCGTTAGCGTCAATTCAGGCGTTACATAGCGAACTTAAACAAAAAGAGCTGGATATTCAGGCATTAAAACAAGATGTTGAAGAAATAAAACGACTATTGCAACAGCGCTAGTTCAACAGTCGTTAACATCGTATTCAGAATATATTGACGTCCAAAGGATAGTTTGATGCAACAGTTCCACTTTATCTCCGGGTTGCCCCGTTCAGGTTCAACCTTGTTGGCGGGGATTTTACGCCAAAATCCCGACTTTTATGCCGCGATGTCGAGCCCGGTCGCCTCTTTAGTCAATGGTTGCTTAGAGCAAATTGGTGCCAGTGGTGAGTTTTTTACTTTTTTTGATCAAGATAAGCGTAAAAATATCTGTCACGCTTTATTTAATGCCTATTATCAGGATAAAGATGACTACGCCACTATCTTTGATACCAATCGAATTTGGACCGCACGCTTACATCAGTTAGCAGAGTTATATCCTGATTTTAAAATGATTTGCTGTGTCCGAAATCCGGCTTGGGTAATGGACAGTTTTGAACGGATTTATCGTAAAAATCCTTTTGAATACAGCCGGATGTTTAATCCACAAACTCGGCAGACCGTTTATTCACGCTGTGACTCTCTGATCAACGGGGCTGGTATAGTCGGCAGTGCCTGGACCGCATTAAAAGAAGCCTATTATGGTGATTTTTCGGACAGGTTATTGTTAATTGATTATGACTTACTGGCGCAACACCCTCAGCGTACCCTTCAGTTACTTTATCAATTTATTGATGCGCCTTTATACGATGGCCATGATTTTGACAATGTACTCTATGAAGAAAATGAGTTTGATCAAACACTAGGTATTAAAGGCTTACATAGCGTTAAACGCAAAGTTGCCTTTAAGCCTCGGCGTAGTATTTTACCGCCAGATTTATTTCAAAAATACAGTGAAATGGTATTTTGGCAAGACAGCAGTGGTACCGCTGCCAGTGTGATTGCTGCAAAAACATAAGCCAGCGTATCAACGCAGCTAAGTAGTAACAAGGAAACGGTTGTTTTGGTCGAACCAAAGCACCGTGTAAGTCAAGGAGTAAGAAATGATAATGAACAAGAGTTTTCTAAACAGTATTACCGCTGCAATGTTGCCGTTAGGTCTGTTTACACCCGTTGCCCCTGCCATGGGCTATTACTCCTCTTTGAAGCCAATTATCGCAGCGCCTATGATGGTACCCACGTCGCGTAATGGTTTATCTGGCTCGCCGTCATTGCCGACAGCGCCGGTAGCAACACTCAGTGATTACGATTTTCCGCCAGCCCGGCTTTTAAGCCGCGCTACCCTGATACCACAAGTAGCAAAAAAATCAGCGAGCGAAATGCATAGCGAGCTAGAACTCGTTGCGGGTAATATTATTCGGGAATTAATCATTATTGATGCAGCCGTGCCCGATAAACATCTGTTTTACCAAAAACTTAAACCAGGGGTCGAGATTAGAGAGATTCAGTCTGACAGCAACGGTCTTGATCAATTAACAAATATTTTATCGCAATACCAAAATCTCGATGCCTTGCACCTGGTATCCCACGCCGATGATGGGGTGCTTTACTTGGGTAACAGCCAAGTCACAGAGCAACAGTTAACACAGCAAGTCGATGCGTTATCAGCCTTGGATAATGCCCTGAAAGATGGCGCCGACGTATTATTATACGGCTGTAACCTGGCTAAAGGAGATGCCGGTAAAAGCTTGCTGCAACTTATTTCCAGCGAGACTCATACCGATGTTGCCGCGTCCAATAATTTGACCGGAACAGCTCAATTGAACGGTGATTGGGAGCTGGAAATTCAGCAAGGAAATATTGAAACCCGACACCCGTTTAGTGAGCTAGCGCTAAAAGATTTTGATGATATTCTAGACTTTACCACTAGCTACAACGGTAATAATTTTTGCGATAATAATAGTAGTAGTTGTACAACGCCAGTCACTTACGGTGATTTAAGCCTGAGCGCCGAGAGCGGCAAAGTAAATGCCTTCAGCTCGAATAGCTTGTATAGCAACGATCCGACTACGACTAAATCTAAGGAGGTATTTACTTTTACCATTGGTGATACCAATGCCTTATCTAGCTTTCAGTTAGACTCCATCTCGCTTACCACCTTTACTGGCGGCGATGCCTGCGAGATTGTTATTGAAGGGTTTTATGCCGCTGATAATTCGGCAGGATCAAATATTTTTACCAAAACGGTGGGTAATAACGGCGCGGCGACAATAACGAATCTGACCGGTAAGGCATTGAACAAGTTTACTGTTACGATCTGTCCTAATGCAGAGGGAGCTTCAGGTAACCACGGTATTTCTGGTTTTACGTTATCTAATCATGTTGCAGCTTCTGCCGATACTGCTCCAACCGCCAGCGCTGTCAGTTTTTCAGGAGCGTTACAGGCCGGAGAGCAGTTAGCCGGCGCTTACACCTATTTTGATACTGACAGTGATACGCAATCCGATACTACCTTCCAGTGGTATGCGTCCGATAATGCCAGCGGCACCAACAAACTGGCCATTGTCGGTGCAACAAATCAAACGTTCACCTTAACGGCGACTCAGGTTGGTAAATATATCAGCTTTGAAGTGATTCCCGTTAATGCCAATGCCTCCGGTTCGGCGGTGACAAGTACGATAAATGAAACGGCTGTTATAGCAGGTAACACTGCACCGACCATATCTGGTGCTCCCGCCAGTGTTACCGTAACCGAAGATGAACCAAGCAACGTTAATCTTTCAGCGATGGCCTTTAGCGACGCCAATGGCGATGATCTGACGGTCACCTTGACAGCTGATGCGGGCACAATAGCTGCCGCAGGTGGCAATACCACGATTGATGGTGTCACCATTACCAATTCCGGTACAGCAACGATGACGCTGACAGGCACTGCGGCAAACATCAATACGTATTTAGATACCGTCACTAACATCCAATACACCACGGCTGCAAACGATACCACCACTCGCAATATTACGGTTAAAGCGAATGACGGAACCGCTGATTCAACCATTAGTAACATCATTGTAAATATCACTAACATTGCCGACATAACGTCAAATAGCGTTCCTGCCGATGGTACCTTTAGTGAAGGCGCTAATTTAGATTTTACCGTCACCTTTGATGAATCGGTAACCGTCACAGGCACCCCGCGCATATCCCTTGATATTGGTGGTACAACCAAATTTGCAACATACCTATCGGGCAGTCCGGGCACAACCCTGACTTTCCGTTATACCGTTGAATCAGGTCTTTCAGATGCTAATGGTATTACGGTCACTAATACCATCGATCTAAATGGCGGCACAATTATTGATACCGATGGTGGTGGCTCCGGCGCTGATCTCACTAACATTAATTTTGCCAGCACTACGGGTATTTTAATTGACAGTGTTGCTCCAAGCTTCGACGTCACTGCGTCTATCGGCAGCATCACAGCCACAGGTGCAACACTGTCAGTTGATTTAAACGAAGACGGCACCGTGGATTACGTCGTGGTTGCTGATGGCGCAGATGCTCCTACTTCAGCACAAGTAAAGGCAGGTAACAACAGTACCGGCACAGGCGCAATAACCTCTGGTAGTTTCACGACTTCCACGACCTCAGGCAGTCAAGCTTTTGCTGGTTTGGCAGGTAATACTCCATATGATATTTATGTAGCTGCTGAAGATAATGTAACGTCAACGAATCTTCAGGCCACCGCCACCAAGGTTGATTTCACAACAGCCAATACCACACCAACCATAATAGGTGCGCCAACGAGTATCACGGTAATCGAAGATGTACCGAGCAATGTTGATCTTTCGGCAATTACTTTTAGCGACGCCGATGATGACGCGCTAACGGTCACCTTAACAGTAGGTGCAGGCACCATCGCCTCTGCTGATGGCGATGACACAGTTGGTAGTGTCACAATTACCAATTCCGGCACAGCAACGATGACGCTGGCAGGCACTGCGGCTGACATCAATACGTATTTAGATACCGTCACTAACATCAAATACACCACGGCTGCAAACGATACTGACCCCGGCAACCTGGGCATAAAAGCCAACGATGGCACAATTGATTCTCCAACCAGAAACGTGACGATAAACATCACTGACATTGCAGATATAAGCTCAAATACGGTTCCCACCNATAGTACTTTTGGTANTGGCGCTAATNTAGATTTCACCGTCACCTTTGATGAAGCGGTAACCGTTACTGGCGTCCCAAGAATACTCATTACTATTGGTGGCGAAACTAAATATGCCACCTATTTTTCGGGTGATTCGACGACAACACTCACTTTCCGCTATGTCGTTGAAGCTGGCCTGACCGATGCCGATGGTATTGCTATGACGAGTTCGATAGACCCTAATGGCGGCACCATTATTGATACCGATGGCGATGGCTCGGGCGCTGATCTCACTAACATTAGCTTTGCCAGCACGACGGGTATTTTAATTGACAGTGTTGCCCCAAGCTTCGACGCCACTCCGTCTATCAGTAGTATCACTGCCACAGGTGCGACACTGTCAGTTGATTTAAACGAAGACGGCACCGTGTATTACGTAGTGGTTGCCAATGATGCAGATGCTCCTACTTCAGCACAAGTAATAGCAGGTAACGACAGTACCGGCACAGGCGCAATAACCTCGGGTAGTTTCACAACTTCCACTACCACCGGCAGTCAAGATTTTGCTGGTTTAGCAGGTAATACTCCATATGATATTTATGTGGTTGCTCAAGATAATGCAATGTCAGCGAATGTTCAGGCCACCGCCACCAAGGTTGATTTCACAACAGCCAATACCACACCAACCATAATAGGTGCCCCGACGAGTATCACGGTAATCGAAGATGTACCGAGCAATGTTGATCTTTCGGAAATTACTTTTAGCGACGCCGATGATGACGCGCTAACGGTCACCCTAACAGTAGGTGCAGGCACCATCGCCTCTGCTGATGGCGATGACACAGTTGGTAGTGTCACAATTGCCAATTCGGGTTCAACAGCCATGACGCTGACAGGCACTGCGGCTGACATAAATATTTACTTGGATACAGCAAGTAACATCAAATACATCACAGCTGCAAACGATACGGTCTCCGGCAACCTGACCATAAAAGCCAACGATGGCACAATTGATTCTTCAATCAGCAACGTGACGATAAACATCACTGACATTGCAGATATAAGCTCAAATACGGTTCCCACCTATAGTACTTTTGGTAGTGGCGCTAATCTAGATTTCACCGTCACCTTTGATGAAGCGGTAACCGTTACTGGCGTCCCAAGAATACTCATTACTATTGGTGGCGAAACTAAATATGCCACCTATTTTTCGGGTGATTCGACGACAACACTCACTTTCCGCTATGTCGTTGAAGCTGGCCTGACCGATGCCGATGGTATTGCTATGACGAGTTCGATAGACCCTAATGGCGGCACCATTATTGATACCGATGGTGATGGCTCGGGCGCTGATCTCACTAACATTAGCTTTACCAGCACTACGGGTGTGATAGTGGATGCATTGGCTCCAACGATCACCAATGTAACTATTCCCAACTCAGCCCACAAAGTGGGCGATGCCGTTACTGTTTCTATTGCGGCCGGTGAAGCCGGCCTTACCCTAGTGTCAGGTTCGGTCAATGGTGTCGGTGTTACTAGTTTTACTGACCTTACTGGAGGTAATTACTCGGCAACCTATACCATTTTTGATGGTGGCACTGATGTCGCCCCAGCCAGTAATGTCGCCGTTAGCTTCACCCTTACGGACAGCAGTGGCAATACCAGCAGCGCATTTAGCACGACGATTAACCAAGTTAGCGATGCGATTTATGCCAATCTGCCGGATATCAATTTAACCAGCAGCAGCGGCACTATTGCCGAAGATGGTGGCAGTGCAACTCTTACCGGAACTATTAGTGGTAGCCTTAATAATCAGTGGCCATCCACTATTACGGTCAATTTAGCCTATACCGGTACCGCAACGCCAGACACCGATTTCAGTAAATCTGACAGTTTTATTATTTCAGCGCTCAGCAACTCCGGCAATACCACGGTGACAGGCGTTGCTGATACTCACTATGATGCCGCTTCAGCAGAAAGCATCATTGTTAATATCGATAGCCTGTCACTAGGTAATGTAGGCACACCCAATCCGCAAACAATTAATATCACCGATGCTGAATCTGCGCCGAGGGTCACGCTGACAACAAGTAACGCCAGCATTGCAGAAAATGGTGGCACATCGAGCATTACCGCCGCATTAAGCAACCCCACTTATGCTGATGTTAGTGTAAACTTAACCTATAGAGGCTCAGCGGCCACCGATGGCAGTGATTACGCTACGCCCAGCAGTTCAATCATTATCAGCGCGTTAGGTCTTAATAATACAGCGGCAACAGGTATTACTGCGGTGGATGATGCCACCGCAGATGGCGACTTGAGCATATTGATTGAGGTTGACTCAGTCAGCGGTGGTAGCGCAACTGAAAACGCTGTCCAGCAACAAACAGTGACCATTACCGATAACGATGACCTTACGCCACCTGCTTTAACGGGCAGCACCCCTGGCCATAACGCCGTTAATGTCGCGATTAGTAATCCGGTGATTGGCTTAACCTTCGACAAGAATGTTGAGGCAGGAACGGGCAACATCAGTCTGATCCGGTTAAGTGATAGTAGTATTGTTCAGGCGCTGGCCGTTGATGGCTCTGATGTCACTCTGGTCAATGGGGATATTATCGCTAACTTTAGCATTACCCTGTTACCACAGGAACAATACGGTGTAAGAATCGACAATACGGCGGTCACCGACATGGCCGGCAATGCTTATGCGGGATTAGTTGAAACGGAACTCAGTTTTACTACGTTTAATACGGGGCCTGTTTCAGGTGATGATGTCGCCACTGTCGATGAAGACGCCAGTGTGCTGATAGATGTGCTGGCAAATGACAGCGACAGCGAAGGTTTGTTACAACCATCGAGCACCACTGTGGTAATTGCGCCGCTGAACGGTCAGACCAGTATTAATACTGCTAACGGCGTTATTACCTACACCCCGAATACCCACTATAACGGCAGTGATTCCTTTACCTATACAGTGGCCGATCAGTCGGGCGCAGTATCAGCGCTTGCGTCCGTGACTATTATCGTTAATGGTATTAATGATTTACCGACAGCGGTTAATGATTTAGTGATCACGACCGAAGATACCGATGTTAGATTCAGTATTTTGGATAATGACAGCGATATCGATGCCAGTGGCAATTTGGCGGTTAATACTATTGATCCAGCCAGTGTTAGCATAATTACGCCACCAGATTTTGGCGAATTAATTGTGGTGACCAGTACCATGGTTCTTGATGATTCGAGTTTAAGCGAAGGGCAGGTTATCTATAACCCTAATGCTAACTTTAACGGCAGCGACAGTTTTACCTATACGGTAACTGATACCCTGAGCGGCGTCAGTAATATCGCGACCGCCACCATTAGTGTTACCGGAACCAATGATACGCCAGTGGCTGTTGATGATACGGCGCAAACAGATGAAGACAGCGCGGTGGTTATCGACGTTCTGGGTAACGACAGTGACATAGAAGAAGGACTCGACAGCACCAGTATTGTTGAGGTAAGCGCACCACTGCATGGCGCGATCACGATTAACGCGGTCACCGGGGCGATTACCTATACACCGGAGCCAAATTTTCATGGTAGTGACAGTTTCAGCTACAGCGTGATGGATATTGACAATGCGACCTCCAATGCTGCGACGGTTTCTCTGATCATTAACAGCATTAATGATGCACCGGTCGCCGTCGACAATACCGTGGTGTTGTTTGAAGACACGACCAACCTGATTAATGCCCTAGGCAATGACAGCGATGTTGATACGGCTCTGGACAGCGGTCATATGATCGACCCGACTACTGTGGTGATTGTGGGCCAACCGACTTCGGGGCTGGTTAGTGTCAATAGTGTCAGCGGTGAAATAAGCTATATCCCGGCCGAGAACTTCAACGGCAGCGACAGCTTCACCTACACCGTTAAAGACAGTGCTAACTTGGTTTCGAACATCGCTACCATCAATTTAACCATCACTCCAGTTAATGATTTGCCGCTGGCCAATAATGATGCCGCCAGCCTGGATGAAGACAGCAGCGTTATTATCGATCTGCTGAGCAATGATCAGGACATCGATGGCAGCCTCGACCAGTCCAGCCTGAAGATTACACACAATGGCATTGCGTGCACCAGTTCACCATGTCAGCTAGGTTTTGGTACTGTGGTTGATAATCTTGATGGCACAGTGACCTATACGCCAAACGCCAACTATGTCGGCGGTGATGGCTTTAGCTATAGCATTGATGATAATGAGGCGGGCCGCTCGAATTCAGCCAGCGTGAGCATAAGTGTCAGCAATGTTAATGATGCGCCTGTTTTTGATAGTATATCGGTGACCAGCGCCACTGAGGACACGCTATATAGTTACAGCATCAGTGCCTCAGATATTGACCAAGATGGCGGACAGATCAGTGACAGCTTAAGCTTCTCGGTTACCGGCTTGCCGGACTGGCTGAACTTAACAGACAACGGAAATAACAGCGCCAGCCTTGCTGGTACGCCGCTCAATAACGACGTCGGCGAGCACAATATTGAGTTGATGGTGACCGATAGCAACAATGTGAGTGAGCTGCAAAGTTTCACAATTACAGTGACCAATACCAACGATAGCCCGATCATCGCTGATATCGGCGATAACACCGCCGCAGAGGATGGTGAATTTAGCTATACCCTCGACAGCGCTTTATTTAGCGATGTCGACAGTGGTGATAATCTGACTGTGACCGTCGAAGGTTTACCAACATGGCTGAGTTTTGACAGCGATACACTGACCTTCACCGGCATCCCGAGCAATGATGATGTTGGTGATGTCTCCCTGACGGTCAGCGTCACAGACGGTATCAGCGATCGGGTCAGCCAATTATTTACCTTAACCGTGGCTAATCAAAACGATGCGCCGCTGGCAGTAAACGACGCGGTTAGCCGCAATAATTGGCTAGCGGTCGATATTAATGTCTTGGCCAATGATATTGATGTCGATGGTGACAACTTAATCATTCTCGCGGCCAGTGTCGGATCTGGTTCGGTTACTTG
Organism: Gammaproteobacteria bacterium; assembly: GCA_013214945.1. NCBI lineage: Bacteria > Pseudomonadati > Pseudomonadota > Gammaproteobacteria > Gammaproteobacteria bacterium. The sequence goes on along the minus strand of JABSRT010000031.1, from coordinate 30,704 downwards.
GACAGATACGCTGCTAACATATACCCCGGTTGATGGCTTTACCGGCTCTGCGGTGATCGAATATCGGATTAGTGACAATAACGGCGGTGTCGATTCTGCGCTGGTCCATGTCGATATCGAAGTTCCCGACAATTTCTTTCCTGTGATTAGTGTGCCGGAAGATATCGAGGTAAATGCAAACGCACTGGCAACCCGGGTTGACTTAGGCGTGGCCACTGCGGTAGACCGCGCAGGCATTGCACTGCCTGTGTCATTGGTCGATGGCACGACTTTCTTCCAGCCAGGGGCAACCACTGCATACTGGCAGGCAACTGATAGTGAAGGTTTAACCTCAATAGCCAGCCAGCTGGTTAAGGTTAACCCGCTGGTATCGCTAGATAAAGATCAAACAGCGCTTGAAGGATATGCGGTGACTGTCGATATTCACCTGAACGGTCTGGCCCCGGTTTACCCGTTATCGATACCTTATACGGTAAGCGGCAGTGCAGAGCCGGGAGTTGATCATGATCTGCTCGACGGTGAAGTCGTAATCGAGTCGGGGACTGAGGGATCCATTCGTTTTAATGTGCTAAGTGATGGCGTGTCTGACAATCAAGAAACCGTGGTTATTGAACTCAGCGAGCTGATTAATCTTGGCAGCAACTCGGTTCATACCCTGACTATCAGCGAACAGAACATCGCACCAGCAGTCGAACTAACGGTTAGCCAGGCGGAAAGCGAACGTTTTTCGGTCAATCTTGAAGATGGTACTGTGGTAGTTGAAGCGCTGGTTATCCATCCCGATTCGGCGAATCAATATAGCTATCAGTGGTCCAATGCGGAGCAGTTATTAATAGATTCGGATAATATTGATGCCAGCTTTAGTTTTGACCCCGCAGGGTTAGCGATAGGGGTGTATCATCTCGAGTTGCTGGTAACGGATCTCGACGAGCCGACATTCACTGGTTTTGAACAGGTCACTATTTTGCTTGAGCAAAGCCCGACAATTCTGACGCAAAATGACTCCGATGCCGATGGTATTCCCGATAATGTCGAAGGCTTAAGTGATAGTGATAGTGATGGTATTCCTGACTATCTCGATGCGATTTCTGAGTGTAATGTTATTCCGGGATCATTAGATTCATCGAAGGATTTTCTGGTGGAAGGTGAACCTGGTGTCTGTCTGCGATTAGGAGATTTGGCGTTGACAGGGACCTCCGGCGGCACCCTGATTATTGACGGTGTAACTGCCGATCCTGATGCCAGTATTACCGGCGGGGTCTTTGACTTCATCGCCTATGAACTGCCGGAAGCTGGGCAAACGTATAAGATTGTATTACCTCAGTTACAGCCAATTCCGGCTAACCCAATATATCGCAAGACCAATAGCGATGGTCTGTGGGAGAACTTTGTCGAAACGAGTACAGATCAACTATGGTCGATTGCTGGTGAGCCGGGGTATTGTCCACCACCTGGTGATGATGGCTGGGAACAAGGATTAGTGGAAGGTTACTGGTGCGTTCAGCTGACTATAAAAGATGGTGGCGACAATGATGCCGATGGTCTGGCCAATAATACCATCGTCGATCCGGGCGGCGTGGCGGTTGCTGCTAGCAGCAATAATCAACCCGTTGCTAAGGACGACGTTGCTCAAACCAGCTTAAATACGCCATTAACCTTAGATGTATTGGCCAATGACACTGACGTTGATGGTAATGCGTTGGTGATAAACTCGGCTAATGCTGTCTTTGGCAGCGTCAGCATTGTCGATAACCAATTATATTATGAACCAACGTCCGGATTCTTTGGTGTCGACACCATAGTGTATGGCATTTCAGATGGCCAAGGGGGCTCGAACTCAGCGACATTGATAATGACTGTGGTACCCAATCAGGTGCCGGTTGTCGTTAATGATATTGCCAACACTGTCTCGGGTAAGAATCTGATAATAGAAGTGCTGGTAAATGACAGCGATCCGGAAGGTGACAATATTGAGGTCGTAAATGCCAGCGCCGAAAATGGCTTAGTCAGCATTAATGTCGATAATAGCCTGAGCTATGTATCAGATATTGGCTTTACCGGCACTGACACCATCAGTTATAGCATTCGGGATGCGCTTGGCGCCGAGGCCTCTGGGCTGGTTACCGTAACCGTAGCCACTTCAATGGTGAAGCTCAAAAACTCAGGTGGAGGGGCACTAACCTGGTTGTTACTGATTGCTTTTAGTCTGTTTATTTATCGCGGGGTCACTAATATGTTAAAGGGAATTCGTCAATGATCAATACAAAACACGTTTGCACTCTATTGGCGTTAATTGCCGTGTCATCAACGGCACAGGCTCAGGGCGGCGACGGCTCGAACTGGTATCTGACCGGCGTGATGGGCGCTGTATCCGGTAGCCGATCTGCGGGTAATATACGTCGTGATCTGGAAAATAGCGGAATCACGGCGACAGAGCTCAGTATTGATGACAATCGAACTGGCTGGACATTAAATATCGGTTATGAGGTAACAGAAAACCTTGCAGTTGAAGCCGGTTATATCGATATGGGCGATGTCAGTCTAACGCTAAATACCATGGTGACCGATGTTGATTTGTTTATCAACCAGGTTAAAAATGTTCATCCAAACTCGGCCGATGGTGTCACGCTGGCCGGGGTTTATCGTTACCATATTAACGACAAAATTTCGCTGTCGGGACGGCTCGGATTATTTCGCTGGGATGGTGATTTTGATGCGATTGCAATAGATAGCGGTGAAAAACTCGGCTCTGACGATAGCAGTGGTACTGATATGTTTTATGGCGTGGGCGGTGGCTTTAAAATGACAGATAAGCTGACTATTACCATCCAATGGCAACATTTTAAACTGGAGAAAGAAAGCTTACGGATGTTGTCAATCGGTGCTCGATACAGGTTTTAGAACACTCTGTTTTATAGTGCTTTTCTTTTCTATATTTGATACTCGGGTTATTGCAATTTGGCTTTATCATCGGTTTAGACTTAGCTCTCGTGACACTGAGGGATTTGCAGTAAGCTGAACTAAATCCCCCTGTTTCTATACTCTCAGCATCTTAATAATTTTTTCTTCGAGCTATAATATCAATGCTTTATAAGCTAGCCACTGACTAGTTACGGTTATTTTTTATGACGCAGACGACTGGCGTGCCATTTTGATGTTACGGAATAACGCCACAGTGCTCGGATTGAGGCATAACCTAGCAAGCTAGAAAAAATAGCGCAAATAAAGCAACCGACAATAAAGGCGGGGCCTATCGTCGTCAGACTTTCCATTAACCAAGACAAAGAAATTTCGAACGAAAATTCCTGTTGTTCAACCTGTAAAACAGAGGCACCAATTAGATAGGCACCATAAAACATCGGCGGCATTGTGAAGGGATTGCTAATCCAGACTAAAATTACTGATAGCGGTAAATTAACCCGAAAAAATACCGCGGCAAAGGCGGCCAATAGCATTTGCATCGGCACTGGCATCCAAGCACAAAATAGGCCAACCGCGAATGCGCCTGCGGCACTGCGGCGAGTCAGGTGCCACAGATTGGCATCATGGAGGTTCTCACCGAGATGACGCAGATGTTTATGCTCTTTTATTTTTTGAGGGTCGGGCATAAAACGTTTTAATGTTTTTCTTGGCATATACTTCTTCTAAATAACGTTGAGAGCTTATGGAACGCAGATTAATTGGCATCATATTAGGCATTGCATCGAGTCTGGTGTGGCCACATGTGCCCAGTCTCGCGACGCTCTTAATACTAGGCGCAGCTGGACTTTTATTGGCCAAATCTCAACCACTGCTCTCTAGTGTGTTGATTGGCATTAGTTATTGTGCTGCGCTAATTAATATGCAATTTAATGACATACAATATTTAAAACTGCAAAACTCTAGCATAATTGGCACCATCATTTCACTACCTGAGCAACGAAAATTTAACAACCGATTCTTTTTTAAGCTTTCAGAGATTAATACCCCCCATATTACACGTAAAAGTGCTGCATTATTACTGGTTTATTGGCCTGGCTCGCATCAATTAATGCAAGGTCAGCAATTAAAATTAACTATCGATATTCGCCCTGTTCACGGTTTGGCCAATCAAGGCGGTTTTAATTATCAAAAATGGCTGCTATCTCAAGGTATTGTTGCAACTGCCCGCGTCAGTAATGGCGTAATTATTAACCCAAAGTCACAAATTCGTGCCAGCTTAGTCGTTGAGCTTACACGTCAAGTGACGGATTTAAGCCATGGTCATTTGATCCGTGCCTTAGCGTTAGCTGATAAATCTGGCTTTAGCCGCCCTGATTGGCAATTACTGACAGCAACAGGAACTAGCCATTTATTTGCAATTTCAGGTTTACATTTAGCGATAGTATTTGGCCTCAGCTTTAGTCTGATGCGCTTGGCATTAAGCTGGAGTAGGGCGCTGACATATCATCAGCGGTTGGTGGTGATGACGATAAGTGCACTGTTAGTGGCGTTTTGTTACAGCTACCTGGCGGGTTTTAGCCTGCCGACGGTGCGGGCGCTAGTGATGTTATCGGTATTATCGGTTGTTGGTTTATTAGGACAACGAATGTCGTTGGTGCAGTTATTCATTTACAGCTTGGCCACAATTTTAGTGTTTGATCCGTTATCTGTGTTAGCTCTGGGTTTTTGGTTGTCGTTTGGCGCGGTATTCTTTTTGATGATATTGGTGTTTATTGTGATAAAACCAATACCAACAACAAAGAGTCGTTTTCATCGTTTTGGTCATAAAGTAGTGGCGTTAGCACAAATGCAGTTATGGTTATTTGGTGCGATGTGTGGTTTGCAATTGGTATTTTTCGCTGGGTTTTCTTGGGTTGCGCCGCTGGCCAATTTGGTGGCAGTACCAGCAATTAGTTTACTAGTGTTGCCCGTGATTATCTTGGGTTTGCTGGTATTGATACTATTACCTGAATTTGCCCTAGCGGGATTTTTGTTTGAAATTGCCGATAACTTACTTGAGCTGGTGTTTAAATATCTTGGTTGGTTAGCGAATTGGCCTGATGCTTGGGTTGCCAGCAGTAAAATACAATATTGGTTGTTTTTTATTGTATTGTTAGCAGTGTTGCTTAACTTAACGTTAATCAATACCCCGCGTTGGCGAATTGGTGCGGCGTTGGCTTCGTTATTGCTGACCAGTGGCGCGGTGACATTATGGCCGACACAGCAACCTGCGTGGTCGGTTCATTTTCTTGATGTCGGCCAAGGCAATGCGGCAGTGGTTATTCGAAATGGTCGAGCAATAGTGTTAGACACCGGAAAATCTCGAACTAGCAGCATCAGTAACTTGGTGATTTTACCTTTTTTGCAACACCAGGCTATTAATCAACTAGACTATGTCATTTTAAGTCATCAAGATAACGACCATGCGGGCGGCTGGCGAGAATTAATTAGTCATTTCCCTGCGGCTAAAATTATTAGTAACTGGCCCAATAAACCGCGCCAACAGGGAGTCACTCATTGCGCGAAATTGCAAAATAAACCACTGTTATGGCAAGGCTTAACATTATCTTTTGTGATGGCACCGCCAAGGTTGGCACGCAATGAGAACGATCGTTCTTGTGTTACCAAGGTCGCCGACAACGCGCATGCAGTTCTGTTTCCTGGGGACATTAGCCGAAAAATAGAAAATTATTTACAGCTTCAATCGGCTCAGCGCTGGCAAAGCGACATTTTGGTGGTGCCACATCATGGCAGCAAAACCTCCTCTAGTTTGGCATTTATTAACTTTATTGCGCCACAAATTGCGGTGGTAAGCGCGGGGCGGTTTAATCAATGGAATTTCCCAAAACCTGAGGTACTAGAACACTATAATCGAGCAGGTGTGAAAATGGTTAATACCGCGACAGATGGCCAAATTTCTGTCTTTTTTTATAGCGATGGTTCTTATGAACTTAAGCGTTATCGCACTGAAATTTCACCTTTTTGGTATAACAAGTACCGTAGCGAGTAATGCTTGGCATCATAGTGGCGTAAATAATCATCAAGAAAGGTTTATTCTAAGAGCTTGGCTAAGTTTCATTTGGTCATTGTCCTTGATGGCGCTAGAATAGAGGCGATTTTATTTGACGAGCCAATTTTATATGCCCGATGTTGCAACAATTCATTATAAAGACGTATTTTATCGCCTAATCAGTTATTTTAAAGCGTATAAAGCGGTATTAGCCGTCTCAGTTTTTGCATTGATAATCTACGGCGCAATCGATGCCGCAATGATTAAGCTGATCCAGCCGTTGATCGATAGTGGCTTTAGCAGTGCCGATGGTAGTATGTTAAAAATGGGTGCTGGCATTATTGTCGCACTTTTTCTCGTTCGTGGTTTGGCAAGTTTTGTCTCGGGATTCGGTCTCGCTTGGGTTAGCAACCATATTATTCAAAAAATGCGCCAGCAGTTATTTGATAAAATGCTGCAACTGCCCGTACGGTATTTTGACAAAAATAGTACCGGCAGTCTTATCTCGAAAATAACGTATGATACCGAGCAGGTGGCGCTAGCTACCTCGCAGGTTTTGGTGACCTTAATTCGTGAAGGCGTTACTATCCTCGGTTTATTGGCGTTAATGTTTTATGAAAGCTGGCAGTTATCTTTAGTGTTTTTCCTAATTGGCCCGCTGATCGGCATCGTAATTTCGGTGGTTTCTAAGCGGTTTAGGATTATCAGTCGCTCAATTCAAAATGCGATGGGCCAAGTGACCACATCAACCGAACAAATGCTTAAAGCGCAAAAGATTATCCTGGCTTTTTCTGGTGAAGAAAAAGAAGCGGCGCGCTTTGGTCAAATCAATAAAAACAATCGCCAACAGGCAATGAAGTTAGTGGTGGCAAAGGTAGCAAGTACGCCTTTAATTCAGTTTATTGGTTCGTTCGCCATCGCAATTGTGTTGTACATTGCCAGTTATGACCAAATGCGAGATACCTTATCCGCTGGGTCTTTCATTGCGATAGTGACGGCAATGGGCTCACTGATGCGCCCATTAAAACAGATTTCTAAAGTTAATGGTGACCTGCAGCGTGGTTTGACCGCCTGTGCCAGTGTCTTTGCATTGCTGGATCAAGAATCAGAACGCGACACTGGCACGGTTAATTTAGCACGCGCCAGTGGTGCACTTGAAATTAATAACCTGAGTTTTACTTACGATGGTCAAGAACAACCCGCGTTAAGCAATATTAATTTGTCGATTAAAGCAGGCCAAACTATTGCGTTGGTTGGGCGTTCTGGTAGCGGTAAATCGACCTTGGCTGATTTATTGATGCGTTTTTATGATTATCAAACTGGTCAAATACGCTTAGACAGCCAAGATCTTGGCCAATATCCATTATCTGTGTTGCGGCAACAGTTTGCATTGGTATCGCAGCAAGTGGTGCTATTTGATGACACCATCGCGAATAACATTAGTTATGGCGCGGTTGGTGCCGTAAGCCGTGAACAAATTGAAGCGGCTGCTGAGGCTGCCCATGTTGATGAGTTTGCGAAAAATATGCCATTAGGGCTTGATAGTCCGGTTGGCGAAAATGGTACCAACCTTTCTGGTGGCCAACGTCAACGTATTGCGATAGCAAGGGCCATTTTACGCGATGCGCCTATTCTTATTTTAGACGAAGCAACTTCAGCACTTGATACTGAATCGGAACGAGCTATTCAAAGTGCTTTAACGCGCTTACTTGACAATAAAACCTCAATTATCATTGCCCATCGTTTATCAACCATTGAACACGCCGATTGCATTGTGGTGATGGATCAAGGCCGGATTATAGAGCAGGGTTCACATCAGCAATTATTAGCTAAAGGCGGGGCGTATAGCCTATTACACAACATGCAATTTAGTGTGGAACAAGATTAATGAAGGCATTTATTGAACGGGCTTGGCAGCAAGGTCATGCTGTTATGTGGTTGTTGAGTCCTTTAACATTGCTCTATTGGTTAGTCACCGCTTTTCGACGCTCAGCATATCGCTGCGGCCTATTTCGCAGTGTTAACCTGCCAATTCCCGTCATTGTCGTGGGTAATATTACTGTCGGTGGCAACGGTAAAACGCCAGTGGTTATTTGGCTGGCGAAGTTACTGGCCAAACAAGGCAAGCGAGTTGGCATTATTAGTCGTGGTTATGGCGGCAGTGCGACCGAGGCAACTTTGGTTCAATCAACAACGCCGGTAACGATAACGGGTGATGAGCCTAAATTGATTGTCGCCAATACTGGCTGCTTAATGGCGATTGGCAGTGACCGTATTGCTGCAGCGCAATTAATAATTGCCCAAGCTAAGGCCGACGGTACGCCGTTAGATATTATTATTAGCGACGATGGTTTACAGCATTACCGGTTGCAACGAGATGTTGAAATTGCGGTTGTTGATGGCATGCGACGTTTTGGTAATGGCAAGTTATTACCGATGGGTCCGCTTCGTGAGCCTACAACACGCTTAAACTCGGTCGATGTCGTTATTTGCAACGGTGGTCAGCCTCTGGCTAACGAAGAGAGCTTAGCCTTGGTACCCGGTGCTGCGGTTCAACTATCGACAGGGCAAACAATGAGCGGCAGCTATTTTGAACAACAAGAAGTGATAGCGATGGCAGGCATTGGTCATCCGCCGCGTTTCTTTGAGACCTTGAGCAAGCTTAATATCGCCACTGTTCAACAAATTGGCTTTGCCGATCATCAAGCCTATACGCCTTCACAGCTAGCCGCACTTACCACGGGTTCTCAGTGTTTGTTGATGACCGAAAAAGACGCAGTAAAGTGTCAGGATTTTGCCCAAGATAATTGGTATTATCTACCGGTAACGGCCGAGGTCACGTTAGGTGCAACTGAAAAAATATTTAATAAATTAAAGGAAAGAGATTAATGGCATTTGATATAAAATTATTAGAAATAATTGCCTGCCCGGTGTGCAAAGGTAAACTCGATTTTAATCGTGATGACAACGTATTAATCTGTCAGGCCGATAAATTAGTTTATCCAATTAGCGATTCAATTCCGGTCTTGTTGGAAGAGCAAGCGACCCCACTACAGCAATAGTAGTGAATAAGGAGTAAGTATGTCATTTAGTGTGATTATTCCGGCTCGTTACCAGTCGAGTCGACTACCGGGAAAACCGCTGCTAGATATTGGCGGCAAACCAATGATCCAGTGGGTCTACGAACGAGCGCTTGAGGCTGGTGCCGAGCGGGTTATTGTCGCGACTGACGATCAGCGCATTGCTGACGTTGTCACCGCTTTTGGCGGTCAATATTGCCTAACTGGCAGTAACCATGAGTCGGGCACCGAGCGCCTTGGTGAAGTGATTGAGACTTTGGGTCTTGATTCTGATCATATCGTGGTTAATGTTCAAGGCGATGAGCCGATGATCCCCTTTGGCAATATTGCGCAAGTTGCGGCTTTATTGACCGACAACCCTGATGTGCCAATGGCAACATTAGCAGTACCAATTGACGAAAACCTCGATATTGATAATCCTAACGCGGTTAAAGTCGTGTGTAATAAACTGGGTCATGCTTTGTATTTTAGCCGAGCAGCTATTCCGTTTGACCGAGATGGCTTTCATCGTGGCAGCCCTGAAAAACTACGTAAAAATTACTTACGACATATCGGGATTTACGCCTACCGTGCCGGTTTTATTCGTCAGTACTTAACCATGGAACCCTCGCCACTGGAGCAAATTGAATCTTTGGAGCAATTACGGGTTTTATACCACGGTGAAAAAATTGCAGTAGGTGTCGCAGAGCAAGCGCCACCAGCAGGGGTCGATACTCAAGCAGATCTTGAACGAATTAGAATGCACTTTAATTAATTCAGGCCTACATTTTGTTTAGTGTTGCTAAGAGTTGTTTAGTACGGTTTAAATCATTTTAAACAAAACAGCACTGATTAAATGAATATTGTACGACAGCGTTATCGTCATTAATTTGATAACACTGTCGTCATTATTTTAGTCATTGACACAGCGCATTAGCGTTACTCCGCCAACGTTAGTCGAAAAGCCATATTCAGCATAAAACTCAGTCATTTCCGGCAAACAATACAACTCAAACTGTTTTACCTTCACCAAACGTGGGTGTTGCTTTATTAGCTCGATTAATTGTTTACCTAAGCCTTTACCGCGCTGACTATCGCAAACGATAACATCAAAAATAACCGCTTTATCAATAACCTGAGTACCGGATAAGCGAGTTTGCCCAATAACGCTATTTTAGCGCCTATCTGCGTTGTTTTTACTCCCAATAGCCAGCTATTACTTCGTGAAAACGCCTTGATATCCACTAAAATCGTGTCACTGGAAGTTAATTATATATGTATAATCTTAGTTTCAAGCTGCTACAAAACTCTTATCCAGAACTCCGGTTAAATAAAATCGGTGATCACGCGGGTAAAACCTACCATTTTTTTATCATCATCAATCAAACCGATAGATATTTGCGAGCCGTCGATACAGGCTTTAGTGTCTTGTAAACTGCGTTGATTGGCCCACCAAACTTGTTGGTATAGCTGATGTACTTGTTCGACCTGAGCATCTGAGAATTGATATATTACTAACATGCTTTACCTAAGGTTATTACAATAAATTGATAAAAAAAGGCCTGCTAACAAGGTAGCAGGCCTTTTAAATATACGCTATGTAATGCGTTAAGTGTTACGAGTTTTGGCGGTTGTCAATTAAGGTATTTAACACTGACGGATCCGCCAGCGTTGACGAATCACCCAGTTCATTAATTTCATTGGCCGCAATTTTTCGTAATACCCGGCGCATTATCTTACCTGAACGCGTTTTAGGCAAACCAGGAGCCCACTGAATCATATCTGGAGCAGCAATGGCACCAAGATCTTTACGGACCCATATTTTCAATTCTTTACGCAGTTCTTCGGTTTCTTCAACATCGTCATTAAGGGTAACGTAGGCATAAATTCCTTGGCCTTTAATATCGTGCGGATAACCGACCACGGCTGCTTCAGCAACTTGGCTGTGGCCAACCAGTGAACTTTCTACTTCAGCAGTGCCCATGCGATGGCCTGCGACATTTATCACATCATCAACGCGTCCTGTGATCCAATAGTAACCATCTTCGTCACGGCGGGCGCCATCACCAGTGGTATACATATTTTGGAATGTTTGGAAATAGGTCATCATGAAACGCTCATGATCGCCAAACACCGTGCGCATTTGTCCCGGCCAGCTGTCAAGAATAACCAACGAACCTTCTGCTGCACCTTCTAAAATTTGACCTTCAGCATCAACTATCGCTGGCTGAACACCAAAAAATGGTCGGGTTGCTGAGCCAGGTTTAGTTGCCGTGGCGCCAGGTAAAGGCGTAATTAAAATACCACCGGTTTCGGTTTGCCACCAAGTATCGACAATCGGGCTTTTTTCCTTACCAATCACTTGGTTGTACCAACGCCACGCTTCCGGATTAATCGGCTCACCGACACTGCCTAATACCCGTAATGAGCTACCGTCAAAATCATCGAAGTGCTTGGTGCCTTTTGCCATTAATGCGCGGATAAGGGTTGGTGCGGTATAAAGTTGATTGACCTTATGACGATCAATAATTTCACCTAAGCGGCTCGGCGACGGATAATTAGGCACACCTTCGTGAATAACCACAGTGGCGCCGTTGGCTAATGGTCCATAAACCATGTAGCTGTGACCAGTAATCCAACCGACATCGGCGGTACACCAATAAACATCGCCTTTTTTGTAATCAAATACATATTCATGAGTCATAGACGCATAAACCATGTAACCACCAGTACTGTGCAACACGCCTTTAGGAGTACCGGTTGAACCCGAGGTGTAAAGAATAAACAGTGGATCCTCGGCATTCATTTCTTCGGCTGGGCAATCGCTAGAAACAGAATCTGTTAACTCGTGCCACCAAACGTCGCGACCTTCAACCCACTCTATATCACCGCCGGTACGCTGTAATACGATGACGGTTTCAACAGTGGTTACTTTTGGATTAAGCAGCGCTTCATCAATGTTGCCTTTAAGTGGCACCATGCGGCCACCACGAGGGCCTTCGTCGGCAGTAATAATGACTTTGGCTTGGCCATCGATCACGCGCGATGAAATAGACTCAGAAGAGAATCCTCCAAAAATGATTGAATGAACCGCACCAATACGGGCACAAGCAAGCATTGCAACTGCGGCTTCAGGTACCATTGGCATATAGATAGAGACAATGTCACCACGTTTTACCCCTTTAGCTTTAAGGCCATTGGCAAATTTACAGACATCGTGGTGCAGTTCTTTGTAACTGACTTTACGTTGATCTTTGGCGTCATCACCTTCCCAAATAATGGCGATGTCGTCGCCGTTATTGGCTAAGTGGCGATCTAAACAGTTAGCAGAAGCATTGAGAGTGCCGTCACTGTACCAATTAATGCGAACATTTGGCGCCTCAAAAGAGGTTTCTTTAACCTTGGTATAAGGTTTTATCCAATCAATTCGTTTTCCGTGCTTGCCCCAAAAAACATCAGGATCATTAATCGATTGTTGATACATTTCGTCATATTGATCGTTATTTACCAGCGCGTTTAATTCAAAAGTCTTTGATACTGGGTATAGTTCAGAGGAGCTCATGGCCATTCCTTTTAGTTTTATTTATAGCTATTAAAGTATTTTTTTTGGGGAGCTCTAACCATTAGACATTGGTATATCAAATAGATATATATATATATTAAGATATAGTTCATTGTGTTAGATATTAGTTGAACCGTGATTAAGCGTTAGTATATATGGCTCTAATAGCCAGCTATCATCATGTAACCTGCCACTAAAGCTGGGCATAAATATAGGCTCAGGTAGGCTAGCAATAAAATAACTGTTATAAATAGCTAGCATGTCAAAGTCGCGAGGGTTATATACTGTGATCCTTGTAAATACTGCACGTCGTCGATTACGCTTATATAGTGTTCGATAAAAAGTCATTAATGATTGTTTTAATATTCACGTCAATTACGCAAAGATCAACACGAGGTTTGGATGGAAAATGGAGTAAGTTTTAATCGCAATGAGGCCATTGAAAAAGCCACATTGCTGTTTTTGGAAAAAGGTTACCATGCGACTTCAATGCGTAATTTACAACAAGCACTTGACCTGAGGCCGGGCAGCATTTACGCCAGCTTTGGTAGTAAAGAAGGTTTATTTAAAGAGGTACTACGTTGTTATGCCAAACGTAATTTAACCAGTTTAAAATATTGTATTGAGTCATCCGCATCCCCCTTAGGTGCATTAAAAATTTATATTGAAGAAGCGGTAATAGAAAGCGCTAATGGCACCGACACCGTTACATTGCCTAACTCAATGTGTTTATTGGTTAAAACTATTTCAGAGTTAACCGAAGAAAATCACCAATTGTTAACAGAGTCTAAGCGGCTACTGGAAATGATCCAAGGCGCATTTATTGTTTTGCTCACAGAAGCGCAGTCCGCAGGCCAGTTAGCTGCAGGCCAAGATCTTGAACGCTTAGCGCATTACGTGCAAATGCAAATTACAGGTTTACGAATTTATGCCCATACTAATGACAAGGCACGGGTCAACCAATTAATTTGTGATTTGTTTAATTCGATAAAAGCGAGTTAATTAGGTAGATTGCTGTCTAAACGTTACGGTTCGAGAACTGATGCGTTGTCTGTTTGCAATTTTTGATTTTATTGTTGCTAATACTTGAGCGAGTGAGGAAAGTAAGATGAAGTTATCAGCTGAACAATGCGTGTTAGTTATCGTTGATGTCCAAGGAAAACTTGCCAAGACAGTCCATCATCATCAAACGTTAGTGCCGGCTATTCACACGCTAATTGAAGCCGGATATTTATTTAATATGCCAATTTTGTGGCTTGAGCAATTACCGGAAAAACTTGGGCCGACATCTGAGCCCCTAATTGAGGTGATGAGTGAGCTATACCCGCACACGTCAGCCATTGCTAAATCTTCGTTTAGTGCGGTGGGTTGCATCGAATTTAGGCAACGTTTATCTGAACTGGGCCGTCGGCAAGTTATTTTAACTGGGCTTGAATCGCATATCTGTGTTTATCAAACGGCGCGAGATCTGCTTTGTCGCAGCTATGATGTTTTAGCCGTTATTGATGCTATTTCCTCACGAACAGAGCAAAACTATCAACTCGGGCTGAACAAAATGCAGCAACTGGGAGCCAGTTTAACCAGTATCGAAATGCTGTTGTTTGAACTGCAACAAGTTGCCACTGGCGATCGATTCAAACAACTTATTCGTTTAATTAAATAACAATAATTATCAATAATATTAATCAGCGTTGATTAATATTATTGATAACTCAAGCCAAATAGTTATTGCCCGCTAAGATGCTGGTTATCCTAGTATCGTCAGTAAAGACGTAATCAATCGAGCGCCTTGTACTCCTTTATTTTACCTATGCACAACCTCAACCCTCGTTTAATCTAATGCGCCCATATTTGTCTGATGCCCTGACTGCACTGCTCCTTACGATTGCTTGAACTATAATAAACGAAACTATCTTGTAAAGGAGCGCTTATGAACAAGCTATTAATTATCTTGGCTGTGATTTTTTCCGCGGCTATTGGTTATAGTTACTGGGATATAAATCCTTACAAGCCCGGCCAAGTGGTCGGTATTGCCACAGCAGATCCGACAGCTTATTTACTTGAAATGACCGAACACATTAGTTTGGCCACTCGACCTGAAGAAACGTTTCCGTTCCCTATTGCTATTGGCGAAATAGGTCCGGCTCAATCACTGTATTCTGGCCCCAAACAATACCCGTTTTATTGTATGAGTGATTGGTCTGGGCATGGACAGCCGGTGGTTGATAATCAAGTTGCTGAAGGGGTTAAAATATTTGCCCTTGATGCACACGGCGAAAATACTTCACGGGTGATAGGTTACAGCCGTGATTGTTCACTCGCTACGAAAATTAATTACTTTTACCGCAACAGCAGTAACCAAAAAATAGCAGCATATTCGACTGACAAGCCTCCCGCCGAGCAATCTATTAACCGAGTAATGATCAACGACCTGAGTGTGCCTGAAATTTACCGTGTTGAGCATGGCACCATTAACCGGTTCATTTATGTTATTGCGATGTTGGCCGATCCGGCGAAAGGCAGGCAGGACAAGTCGTTGTGGAATAACCGATTAGTTTATCAATTTCAAGGGGGATCCGGCATAGGTTTTCGCCAAGGCAAGGAAAGTGGCTCGCATATTATTAATAAACGTAGTGAGCAATTAAAATTGGGTTATGCGGTGATAACCTCTTCGGCCAATAAAACCAGTTATACCTACAATATGCTGCTGGCTGAAGATACGGCGATGCGGGTCAAACGACAATTTATTGCCTTGTATGGCGAGCCATTATACACGGTTGGCGTTGGGGGCAGTGGCGGCGGGTTATCTCAATATTTATTAGGACAAAATGGTACCGATTTGCTAGATGCGTTATTGCCGCTGTATTCGTATCCAGACATGATCAGTCAAACCATCTATGCACTTGATTGTGATTTGCTTAATACGTTTTACGCTTATCGGAGTGAGCAACCGAATCTATTTGACGATTGGACTTTACGTTCGGCTATCGAAGGCATGAATGCACGAAACTCTCATGATCAGAGAATTGGTTTTTTAACCCCAATGAATATGCTGTTAGATGGCCAGTGGCCACAAATGCCCAAAGGAAATAGTGAATGTATTAACGGATGGTTTGGCTTATCAACCTATATCAATAATCCGCTGCAGGGCTTTTTACGACCTTATTTTTCTCAAAATGTGCTTAAACAAGTTAAATGGAATTATTGGGAAGATCTAACCAGCATTTTTGGCCGTCGCAGTGACGGATTTACCAAAACGACTTGGGACAATGTCGGGGTACAATATGGGCTTGAGGCGTTAAAAAACGGTCGGATAAGCGTGGCAACGTTTTTTGACCTCAATAGTAAAATTGGTGGTTGGCGTGAGCAACCGATGCTGCAAGCTGAAAAAATTGGGATGTTACCGCTCATTAAATTACCACTGTGGCTGAGTTTATGGGGCAATCACAATGTAACCGAGCTGCGAAATGGCTTGGCTGCGCGCCACCAAGGCGATATCTCGGCGATTAATAGCGCCTATCGTTCGGGGCAGGTATTTATTGGGAAATTGACCTTGCCAACGTTAGATATTCGGCATTACCTAGAAGACGATCTCGATATGCACCATGTTTCGGCGTCTTTTAATACCCGATTACGGATCATGCAACAGCAAGGGCATGCCAATAATCAAGTGATTTGGGTTAGTCATAAAAACTTCACCCCTGTCGTGCGAGGTTTCGCAGTAATGGACCAGTGGATGGCAAACATCCGTCAGGATCCTGAGCACGACGTTGTCGCCAGCAAACCAGCCCAATTGTTAGACAGCTGCTTTGATGTTACTGGACAGCCAATAGCAACGGGCAATCAAGTGTGGGACGGTCAATGGAATGAGCAACCACCCGGAGCCTGCAACAAGGTATATCCGATGTATTCAACGGTTCGAATTGCGGCTGGAGCGCCATGGGAAGCGAGCATTTTTAAGTGCTATTTACAAGACGTTGAACAAGCAATAACTCAGGGAGTGTATGGCACTATCATGATGGAAAATCATTTAACCAAGCTAAAAGCTGTTTTCCCCGATGGTGTCTGTGATTATCATCAAGGAGATGCTGGCCGCCCGGTTATGGCAGGTATATTTCCATTCGACTATTAGCCAGTAGCAGCCCATTCTGGCCATTATCCTCCTAAAGTAGGATGTTTTCGCTGCCAAAGGACAATAGGATTTATTGTTGGCATAAGTTTAACTAAGAGTCCTAATATCAATTGTGTTGCGTATTTGCGCGAAGCTACTTTTTTGAGGTGAAATTATGATCTATGCATGTCCTGGCAGTGAAGGTTCGGTGATAACTTTTAAATCACGTTATGATAACTTTATCGGTGGCAAATGGGTTGCGCCAGTGAAAGGAAATTATTTTACTAATCTATCACCTGTTACTGGTGAAGCAATGTGTGAGATCCCTCGCTCTTGTGCATTAGATATTGAATTAGCTGTCGACGCAGCGCACAGCGCGAAAGCCGCTTGGGGCAAAACGTCGGTGACAGAACGTTCTAATATCTTGTTAAAGATCGCCGATGTTATTGAAGCCAATCTTGAAGTGTTAGCAGTCGCTGAAACTTGGGATAACGGTAAGCCAGTCAGAGAAACTTTAGCGGCTGATGTGCCACTTTGTGTCGATCATTTCCGCTATTACGCAGGCTGTATTCGTGCCCAAGAAGGCAATTTATCCCAAATAGATAACGACACGGTTGCTTATCATTTTCATGAACCATTGGGCGTTGTTGGGCAAATTATCCCATGGAACTTCCCTTTACTAATGGCCGCTTGGAAGCTCGCTCCTGCATTAGCAGCCGGTAATTGTGTTGTGCTTAAACCTGCAGAGCAAACTCCTGCAAGTATCTTGGTATTAATGGAACTTATTGGTGATTTGCTACCGGCTGGCGTACTTAATGTTGTTAACGGTTTTGGTAAAGAAGCTGGCGAAGCTTTGGCCACCAATACCCGTATTGCAAAAATAGCCTTTACTGGTTCAACGGCCGTTGGTTCTCACATTTTAAAATGTGCTGCTGAAAATCTAATTCCATCAACGGTTGAACTTGGTGGCAAATCACCAAATGTATTTTTCAGCGACATTATGAGTCACGAAGACGATTACCTAGATAAATGTGCTGAAGGTTTTGTTTTAGGCTTCTTTAACCAAGGCGAAGTGTGTACTTGTCCGTCACGTGCGTTGATTCAAGAAGATATCTTTGACGATTTTATTAAAATTGTAGTTGAAAAAGCGAATAAGATCATTCGTGGCAATCCGTTAGACACCGCCACTATGGTTGGAGCACAGGCGTCTGAACAGCAATTTGATAAGATCATGAGTTACTTGCAAATTGGTCGTCAAGAAGGGGCAAAAGTTCTAACTGGCGGAGATAAAGAATTGTTAGGTGACTCATTATCAACTGGTTACTACATTCAGCCAACTATTTTGCAAGGTGATAACACGATGCGGATTTTCCAAGAAGAAATTTTTGGTCCGGTCATCGCTGTAACTACATTTAAAGATGAAGCTGAGGCACTAGAAATCGCCAATGATTCTGCTTACGGACTGGGTGCAGGTGTATGGACCAGAGATGCTAATTTAGCTTATCGAATGGGTCGTGGCATTGAAGCTGGTCGTGTTTGGACCAACTGTTATCACTTGTATCCTGCTCATGCTGCGTTTGGTGGTTATAAAAAATCTGGGATTGGCCGTGAAACGCACAAGATGATGCTAGATCATTATCAACAAACCAAAAACTTATTAGTTAGCTACAGCACAAGTCCACTTGGCTTCTTCTAACAAGTTAGAGATGTAAACTGCGGCTGCCTCTGTCAACAGGGTCAGTCGCTTTTTTTGTTTTAAAGCAACCGAACTCTATGAACAATATTGGCTCTGTTGCACTAATACCAATTCCGTTAAATTAGTGGCCAATTTATTTACGAGGGAAAACGGATGATAACAAGGCATTTATTTATGTCTGTAGTTATTCTACATAGACTTTCCCTAGGGATTGGAAATAACGCGGTTATCATTTGTTTTAACCGTTAAGAATGATCAGTTAATTATCGGAATTGGTATAAAGTGTTGCCATTAGAACAGCAAGTCGCCGTAAATCCATCACTACTTCGGCGAACTTCCTCATGCCGCTGGCATGAGGGTTCTACCTACGTTCGAGGCTCTGCGCAGCATCTCGACAATTGCTGCTGCATTGTCCTAATATCTTACATCCGTGTAAGAACATGCTGCTCAAGCTTGATTTTTCTAACACCAACACTCTCAATCTACTAGGCACATAGCTACAGTTCAGGTCAACAGAGCTAACAACATTAGATAAGCTTCTAGTAAATATTGCCGTAACGCATTACTATCAGATTTCCCTGTAGCTTGTTCATTATTAAACAATAGTTAGGAATGGTTAGGATATATGCCAAAAACAATTACCGCGACCACGATATTAACCGACCCGCAACAGGCGGTGTCTGAACTGGCTAAAAAGTTAATTGACGCCGATCTATGCTTTGTGATTTTCTTTTGCTCAGCCAGTTACGATCTGAAACTACTCGAACAAGCACTTGGTGACACTTTTGGTTCATTACCAATAGTTGGTTGCACCACCGCTGGTGAAATATCAAGTGCGGGTTATAGCCAACATAGCATTGTCGCGATTGGCTTTAGTACGATGAATTTTTCGGTCAGTGTTGGTCTAGTTGCCTCATTAGAGCAATTTAATTTAAGTGCGGCCCAATCGCTGGTCAGTGATTTAACCAACCAGTGTCGTAAGCAAGCGGTAAGTGTTCTTAAACAGCATAGCTTTATGATGACTTTGCTTGATGGATTGTCATCGCAGGAAGAACGATTTTTAAGTATTTTGCATTCTGCTGCCAACGACATTCCACATTTTGGCGGCTCGGCGGCTGACGATATCTCATTAGCCAAGACTCATGTTTATTATCAAGGCCGGTTTCATCAACAGGCTGCTGTGGTCATCATGATTAATACCGATCTAGCTTTTGACGTATTCTCTATTAATCACCTTGAACAACCGGGTGAAAAGATGGTGGTGACTAACGCAGATCCTCAATTACGGACGGTTTACGAGCTTAATGGTCAACCGGCTGCGCTTGAATACGCCAGAGCGCATAATATTAGGGTCAAAGATCTTAACCCGAGTATTTTTGCCTTGCATCCTGTGGCAGTCAAAGTCGGCAGCCAATATTTTTTTCGTGCGATACAACAAGTTAATCATGCTGATAATAGTTTAAGTTTTTATTGTGCGGTTGATACGGGCATTGTGTTAACGGTGGTCAGTCTCGGGGATATCTTTGAACAATTAAAGGAAAAAATGGCGGCGATTGGTAAACGTTACGGTCCGCCCGAACTGGTGTTAAGTTGTGATTGTATTTTACGTCGGCTTGAAGTCGAGCAAGCAGGTTTGCAACCATTGGCACATGATATCTTTGGGCAATATAATATTGTTGGTTTTAATACTTACGGTGAACACTTTAACGGTATTCATTTGAATCAAACATTGACTGGGGTTTTCATCGCAGGAGCACGTTGTGACAACTGAAACACTTAGCGAACAAGTAACCAGACTCGAGCGTAAAAATGCCCAGCTTGAGAAAATTAATCGGGTGCTCATTGATCGGGTTGAGCAGGGCGGTGGTAACCAAAGCGACCCCTATTCAGCTTTTGAACACTCTGTTCAGCTGGCTGAGCAGGTCCGTGAGAAAACCCAAGCGCTTAACGAAACACTTGAGGCACTTGAGCGCAGTAATCTCGAATTAAAAAGCGCCAACCACCAAGCCAATATTTTTAAGCAACGATTTATCGATGCGATAGAAAGTATGTCTGATGGTTTTGTGTTACTTGACTGCGATGGTGTGATTATTTTACAAAACACCAACTTCACAAAATTTTGGAATCATTCTAATTTACCCGTAAAACAAGGGGTAAATTTTAAAGATTTTAAAGAATTGGCCAAAGTTCGAGGTATTATCAGTCAAGCATACCCAGGTGATAGTGAGAATAGTCCGGTTTATCAATTAAGCGATGGTCGATGGTTTCAGCTCAATGAACGCCGTACTCTCGAAGGTGGCTGGGTGATGTTATATACCGACATTACGGCAATAAAAACGGCTGAGTCGCAACGCTTTGATCAAGCAATGAGTCAAAAATCGCGCTTGTTACAGAACTTGGTCGATAACTTATCGCAAGGGGTGGTTTTACTCAATGGTTATGGCCAAATCGAAGTGTGGAACCGCCGTTTTGCACAAATGAGTAACTTGTCGGCCCAAATGCTGCAAAGTAGCCCCTCGTTAGCACAAATACAGCATCTTACCGAACTTGATTTGACCCCTAAAACAGGTAATAACGAAAATTTTGATTTACAAGTTCTGTCTAATGGCACAGTGCTCGAGGTCCGAGAGCATTTATTGATTAGTGGTCAACTGATTAAAACGTTTACCGATATTACTCAACGTCACCGATATGCCCAATCACTGGAAAGCCGTAAAAACTGGCTCACCTTAATCACCGATAATGTCCCGGCGATGATCGCTTACGTCGGCGCTGATCTTAAGTTTCAATTCATTAATAAAGGCTATCTCGACTGGTATGATTTGCCTGCAGGCAGCTTAGTCGGCGACAGCTTAAAAATGAGTCGGGTACTTGGTGATTATCACCTTCTAGAGCCCTATATCGCGCAGGCGTTATCAGGCCACAGTGTTAGTTTTGAAATAGAAGAGCGCACGAGTAACCGTGCCGTAAATTACTTGCTGAAATCTTACGTGCCCAATAAAGACAATACCGGCGCAGTATTAGGATTTTTTGTGTTAGTTCGTGATGTTACCGAGCGTAGAAACAGTGCTAAAGCGCTGCAACAAGCACATGACGAGCTAGAAAAACGGGTTGAACAACGTACGGCTCAGTTGCAGTTAGTTAATGATAAATTACTTAATGAAGTTGATGAACGCCGATTAGTACAGGCTAATTTGGTCAACGCTAAGCGCGAAGCCGAAGTGGCCAATCGATCTAAAAGTAAGTTTTTAGCGGCGGTTAGTCACGATTTACTCCAGCCACTAAATGCAGCGATGCTATTTTTAGGCGCAATGTCTGATGTTGCGGTCAAGCCCGATGTTGATAATTTAATTACTGGAGTCTCTAACTCATTATTGGATCTTGAAAATTTGATTGTTGGTTTGGTCGATATCTCAAAACTCGATGCCGGCATTGTGATTGGTGAACCGCATTCGTTTCGGCTATCACAACTGCTCGATAATTTGGCGGCTGAATACCGGCAGCTTGCCCCTAAATACGAAATAGACTTTAAATACGTTGCTTGTGATCTCGTGATCCATAGTGATAGTGCTTTGCTGGCCCGTATTTTGCGAAACTTGTTGTCCAATGCTTTTCGTTATGGTGACCAAGGTAAAGTTTTACTTGGAGTTCGCCGTCGAAAACACCATGTTTCCATCGAGGTTTGGGATAATGGGTTAGGGATCGCACAAAGTGAACTGGCCGAAATTTTTCATGAATTTAAGAGGCTAGAGGGCGCACACATCGCGTTTGGTAATGGACTAGGTTTGGGATTGGCTATCGTCGATAAGTTATCTGCAATTTTAAATCACCCAATCGATGTCCGCTCAACACTAGGTCAAGGCTCTGTGTTCAGTATTGAAGTGCCAATTGGTCAGCGAATTGCGAGCACTGCAGCGACGACTGATTTACCCGTAGCATTGAACTCTTTGACCAATGTTAAAGTTTGGGTGGTTGATAACGATCAGCAAATCTGCGATGCGATGGCTATTTTGTTGAAAAAATGGGGCTGTCAGGTCATCACGGCTTTAAGTGAAAAGGCGTTGGCCGAGCAAGTTAACATTGCTAATGCTCAGGTCGACATCTTGATAGTTGATTACCATTTAGCCCATGGCCGCACCGGATTAGCGCTGGCTGCGATTATTAATCAACAACGGGCTGCAGTAGTGCCCGTATTGATGATCACGGCTAATTACAGCCAACAGCTGCAAACTCAAATGAAAGACAGCGATATTTTACTGCTCAACAAGCCAATTAAACCAATGAAATTAAAAGCCGCGATGTTGCACTTATTAAATTAACGTTTCAGATACTGATTAAAATCAATATCAGTGCAACTAACTACGGCCTGAACCCGGTTATAGACGCCAAGCTTTTTCAAAATAACGGAAACATGCGACTTGACCGTCGTTTCAGATATATTGAGATCATCGGCGATTTGTTTATTGGCATGGCCTTTGGTTAAACACTTTAAGACCATTAATTGACGCCGAGTTAGCGAAGACAAGTTAACGTCGCTAACATGTTGCTGAGCATTGGTGAAAGAGTTGTATTCTTGTCCTGCACTGTCATCGCGGATTATCGCTGGTGGCAGATAAACATCACCAGCGAGTACGCTAGCCAGAGCATCAGCTATGGTCTCTTTAGATGACGACTTTGTCACAAAGCCGACAGCGCCATACGCAATAGTTTGTAAAATTATCTTTTTGTCTTGCTCAGCAGAAACAATAACCACGGGGATTGTTGGGCTTTGATTGCGCAAGCTAATTAAACCGTCGAAGCCGTTCATACCTGGCATATTCAAATCAAGTAAAATTAAATCTAACTCAGGGGTTTTGGCAGCAAAGTCGAGCGTTTGCTGCAAATCATTGGTTTCGAAGGTGACGCAATTATCAAAACGTAGCTTAATGATATTGACGATAGCATCACGTAATAATGGATGGTCATCGGCGATCAAGATGTTATACATTTAATATCCTAGTTGATAGTGCGTTGATATAAAGGGGTGATACCAATTACATTCGATCACTTCGTTGTTTAAACGTGAAATCGTGCAGTCACTTTATCGTATATATCGACAAGTTTGTTATTAGATATCGTATTTTATTGTTTTAAATCAATTAGTGTCAATCCGACCTTGGTTATAATTATTTATTTTAGCAAGCTAAAAATCGGATTTGGTAACGCCTTTTATGCCTCAAAAAGATTATGCACATCGTTCCTGTCGACTCAATAACAATTTGAGCTTATTAGCACTGTACTATCGAATTTCTGATGTTATTTCAACCTTACACCATTCGGTCGACTTTGTTCAAACGCGTAATAACTATGTTATTGAGCGGTTACAGCTGATGATTTTATTTTTTGTGATAACAGTACCATTGTCAGCGGTATTTGATTACTTTTTATTTGATCAAGTGCTGGCAAATCTATTAATGATTGATCGAATTGTGCTCTCTTTCAGTTTGTTAGGGCTAGTTGTGGTCATAAAACAACGGACAAGTATTTATGTTACTCGTCTATGTTTAGCGTTAGCCTTTTGTTTTCCGATGTTGTTTTACGTTGCCAGTACTGTCTCGCTTGAGGCTAATTTACCCACTACGGAAATCCCCGTTAGTTTTGTCATGATGCCATATCTTATTATTGCAATGCTCGGCCTATTCCCATTAACAGTTATAGGTGGTTTACTATTATTACTGGTTATTTTAGTGCCGATGTTGGTGGTTGAATTTGGATTAAATTCAACCGATCTAGTTGGTTTTAGCGATCAATTATGGTTATTTATCATGTTTGGCGGTATTAGTTTATGGTTGCAAACTGGGCAGTTAGTGATGTTAATGAAACTATACCGGGAGTCGACAGTCGATCCTTTAACCGGATTGATCAACCGGCGTGTGTTAATGCGTCAGCTCGAGCAGGTATCTAATCTTAAGAGCGAGAAGGCGAGTAACTATAGTGTGCTGATGTGCGACCTTGATCACTTTAAACGGATTAATGATGGCTATGGCCATATGATTGGTGACAAAGTGTTAGTGTTATTCGCACAAATATTAAAGACTCAACTACGCCAACTCGACATTATTTCTCGGGTCGGGGGGGAAGAGTTTTTTGTGGTCATGCCGAACATCAACGAACAACAGGGGGTAGAAATAGCTGAGCGAATAGCGTCTGTTACCCGTAATGCCTTGGTTGAATCAATCGACGGCCAAAAAGTGAAGGTCACTGTCAGTATCGGCGTTACCCAATACCGTCAAGGAGAATCGATAAGCTCGGTGTTTAACCGCGCCGATCAATTGTTGTATCGGGCTAAAACCTCAGGCCGCGATTCGGTTATGTGCGATCAGCAGTGCCAAAGCCCCTCAAGATCAATTGTGCCTTGTTCAAAAGTTGCGATCCCTGATGTCGCGTAACGTTGCTTGATATTTTTGCCGTTCGTACGCAATAAATGGTTATCGCTGACATTTATCCGGTGTCGAAACAGCGAGCAGGGTGCTGGTGACAACATGTTGGTCAGAGTCCGACGCAGACAAAGTTCGGTCACTCCGTTATTCTCGCTAAAGGCGCTATGGGGCACATAGCGCCTTAAAGTTTGTACCTAAAATTAGCGATGACTCATTACCATTTGTAATAGATATCCTAATTATTAACTTCCCCTCCTGCAAAGCGGACTATTCATTGTTTCGTTTTTATGACTGGTATGTACTTTGAAAACATGAGCTAGGATTAAGCCTTTATTATCGTTCTACTTTAACTAGTGCATGTAAAAATATGAGAGCTACACACTAATATATACATTTAACTTATTAATAATGTTATGTTTATGCGCGAGAATAACTTAAGCGTAGACGATGAATCGGTAAAAAATGGAGAAATAAATGGCTCAGGAAAGAATAATAATTTGCATACTTGATCACGCGTATGGCAACGACAAAGACAATGGAAAAGCAAGAGCCTTATTTGAAAAAATAGACGATGAATTACACCCCATAAACACAAAGGAACCTTTTTGCGAATCCGGTCATGTATTTATCATGAGAGGTTACGACGACATTCAAGAAACATATGGAGATGGTCTTTTTTTACTAAAATGCACCGAAAGTAGAAATATTATTAATGAAGGCGATTGCAAATATGTTAGTGCCTTTGAGCACGCTTCACCTATTCGTTCTAAATTTTCTGTTGCGGAAGTTTTTAAAGAAAAAGTACCAAGTTTATCTACCTCATACGTAATAACAGATAAAAGACCGTTGACACAAATAATTTTTTTGCAACATTTAGATGATTTACAAGGACCGTTCGTTGTATCTAAAGTTGAAGAGTCAAACAGTTCTACATTTAAGGTTTTCATTGAAACTCAATCTACAGACTACACATCTGAAAATAGAGAGACGTATATCCCTGCATACCATTACTCTGAAATGGATGCATCATTTGCATCAAATCTAATAGTGAACTTCAGATATGGAGCAAATAATATAGAGTTGGTTTGTGATGTAAAACGCCTGTTAAACATCACAAACAATACAGTTGACTATATGAGTGACGATCAAATTTTGTCGAAATACGGCCAGATATTGGTAAGTAACTCTCAGATACGAAACTTCACCAAAGGCATGATCCCTTTAATTAAAAGCCAAATATCTCGAACCAAAGAATATCGCGGAAATAAAGTACGTTTTGAGCGGTTCTTTGAGTTATTGACTATTCCTGGAGATGATGGTGAATGGGGTAGAATAAGACGTAGTTTAATGGATGAATTCATTAGTTCTGAACGCGGACAAAACATTGTCACTGACTTTATAGAAGGTAATAAAGATGATTATTTTCGTGATGAAAAGATAAAAGTAACTGAAGAACTCAACGAACAAACTTCAGAATTACGTTCTGATATAGACGCGCTCAAACTTAGCAAGTTATCTATTGAAGGCGAGATTCGTCAGAAGAGAAAAGAATTTCAAAATCTTGAATCAGATGACTACAAAGCTCAGCTAGCTGAAGAAGCCAGTAGCCTTATAAATGAAGACATCGAAAAGAAAAGACAAGAACTAAAAGAACTCAATGAAACTTTCAGTATAATACAAAAAAAATACAGTCACTTCGCGTCTGTTGAAGAGGCGGAAGCAAAGAAAGTTAACCTTGATGCATACAAAGATATCTTAAGAGGAGATATTGCAAAGCTAGAAAAACAAAATGAACAACTGAAATCTGATCTAACTGAAAGTAACCAGTTTTATGTTGATAAATTACTTTCAGTTAAGAATGAAGTTGATGTACTGACTGGCTCTAATAGACCAAAAGATGTTAAGGCAACTAACTACAGCGTACCAGCGGGTCTGGATATAATGAAATGGGGGGATAATTCCCAAGTTGAATACATCAACCAAATATCTGAAACCTTAAGTGACATCGGAAGAAAGACGGATTTCAACCAATTAGCTAATGTGGTGGTTACCATTGCGCAAAGCCAATTCACATTGTTTAGCGGATATCCAGGCACCGGGAAAACATCATTGGCTAAATTGATAGGTCAATCTATGGGGCTTGATAAACGTCTCCTAAATATACCTGTTGCGCGAGGTTGGACATCATCTCGAGATATGCTTGGTTTTTACAACGCACTTTCTCAATCCTTTGTTCCTTCATCCACTGGTTTGTATCATTTACTGGAGCAGATGCAAGATGAAGAAATTGAAAAAAAATCAGCACCAGCAATCGTACTTCTTGATGAATTCAATTTATCTCAACCAGAGCATTATTTCAGCCCATTTTTGGAAATGGCTGACGCTGAGTCTACTCGAACTATTTTCACAGGCGACCCAAGCAAACCAGAATTGTCAGTGCCAAAGCACTTAAGGTTTTTAGGAACAGTTAATCACGACGATTCAGTACAAATACTCACACCAAGAATGCTGGATAGAGCATCAATAATACATTTTGACGACATCGTGCAAGATGGTTCTGTTGTTGGCAACTTGCATGCAATAGATAATATCAATGTATCGTCAATAATATCAGGGCCAAAATTTATTGAGTTATTCGCAGCTACAATGCACACGTTGCCTGATAATATTCAAAATATTCTCGATAATATAATTAAAGTGCTCCATGACGACGATCCGAAGTTAGGTAATCAAGTCATCGTTTCTTACCGTAAGAGAAAAGCGATTAATGAATACCATAATGTAGCTTCTACATTGCTTATTGAGCGTAATCTTTATGCCTTAGATTATGCAGTTTGCCAACATGTAGTCCCTCTTTTAAGTGGCTATGGTGAGTTGTTTGGCCAGAGACTACATAAATTACTTGAAGCAATACCTGTCGAAATGGAAATGTCACGTAGACGCATTGATAGAATAATAATCAAGGGCGAATTAAGTCTATTTAGTTATGGAGCTTTTGCATGATTAAATGGAGTTTTAATGTAAGTAGGCAATACGAGTCTGCCACATATACTCCAAAGGAGGGTCAGATACTTCAGCTTAATGAAACCGATGTTGTTGAGATTGAAGTATCTATACCCCTTGAAGCAAAGGAATATGGCGAACCATACTTACTTATAGGTGATGTACCTGTAGAGATGATGCCTAAATCGATCACTGATACTCAATTGATATTCATTTCTGTAAATGACCCTAAAATTCATAGAAACCAACATTTCTACAATTACTTTGGCGAGAGTGATATATCCCTTTTCTTTAGAGATAACGCGGACATTTCTAACAAAATTACGGTAGATATAAAAGCAAGGAAAGCGAATGCGGAACTGGCATCATCAATGCTGAAATATATTTCAGACAATATGAATGACATGTTGATGCTTTGTTTTTCAAAATCATTTGTAGGTGGCGACTTTAATGATGACCAAAAAAGCACTATGCAGAAGGTATCGTTGTTACAGAAAATAATGGATTTCATGACTAAAAATAGAGGAACATTTGTTAGAGATCATAAGTTTGACTGGAAACAAAATATTGAAATCACTGAAAATGGTTCACCCACGGGGCCAGATAGTGTGTTTTGGATGCTGCAAAATTTGGATAAAATTGAGCCATCAGATAAGCAAAGTGCAAACCTTAAAATTAGAGAGCGATTATATAAAACAGATGTATCACCTCGGGAGTACATCTCTGAAAACCCTGATGTGTTTGAAAACCGAGTGGTTTATAGTTTTTTAAACGCAGCAAAATTTTTCGTCACTAGTTTAATAAAGAAAAACTCTGAAAACCTTACAGAAGGTCAAGGAAAGTACCTTGTAACAGATGATAGTGATAGTTATGTTTCTTTTGAAAATGCTTTAAAGGTTTATCGTCGAGCTATCATTAGTCATCATCTTTCTGAATTAAGACAGTTAAACAAATCGATTGACAGTTTTATTCACCTGTATAAAAAAACGTTAGGAATAAAGCTAATCAATGGCTTGCCTCCAAGGATGACGCCATATGTATTATCGAGACCTAGCTACAGAAACCTTTTTGAACAAGTACATAAGTGGTACTCGGCAGGCACACCTAACCTGAATAAAGATAAACTACTTATGGGGTTGAGAAATCTGTCTTCTATTTATGAATTAGTGAGTTTGCATATGCTCCACTCTACTATTCAAAATGAATTTGATATCACATTAAGAAATAAAAATTATCGTCATTACGATGATTCACTTCCTTTTAATGGGGATACTCAAGATCGACCAGAAGATCTTTCTTATAATTATTTTTATTATGAAGCTGGCGCATTATCTGTAGAGTTATTTTTTGAGCCTAGAATTTATATCTATAGGAAAGGCATTGCTCAAGTTGGTGATTTAATTAACGTAAGTAATAAAGATGACACTAAGTATGGTAAACATTATTACAAACCCGACTTTATTGTTAGGTTTGATCATGACGACTGGGCACAACCACTAGTTAATGTTTTAGATTCTAAATATACGGATCATAAAAACATTTTAAAGTATTCGCTCCCTGATACGGAAAATAAATACCTTCACGAAATTTTTCAAGTAAAAGAGGGTGGTAAACTTAAGGTGTCACCGATCAAGAGTTTATTGCTTTTGTATGCACACGGTTCAAGTAGGGTGGCATCTAAATTAAACAAACTCCACAGGGTAGATGGCGATATGCCTGTATACCCACAAGGAGCGGGTTTGAAATTGACTCCTGACGATAATATCCATTTAGGTAACTGGATGAATAAAATTTACCATGATCATAACTATGATAATGTAAATTGATTAAATTAGCCGGTGTATACCGGCTAATTATTGTCCTATGCCGAAAAAGTTAAATTTCAGACACCCATAATTTTTAGACGGCTAATTACTTTTTGTACTAGGCTAGAGTCCTACTAAACGAGAGTGGGAGTAGCATCATGGCTAGAGCGAGAGGAAGTCTCATCGATTTATCGGCGACACCTTATTATCACGTGGTTTCACGGTGTGTTCGGCGTGCATATTTATGTGGCGAAGACAAATACTCGGGTAAAAATTACAACCACCGACGACAATGGGTGTTAGACAAAATTCATCTGTTGTCTAGCATCTTTGCCATTGATATTGCCGCGTATGCGATTATGAGTAATCATTATCATCTGGTGTTACGCGTTGACCGTAGCCAAGGACTAGCATGGTCACAAGATGAAGTGATTGAGCGTTGGTATCGCCTTTATAATGGTAACGCCTTAGTTGATATGTATCGCAGTGGCATGATTGACGATGAAGCGAGCCTCAACAAGGTCGCTGAATTTACAGCGCTCTGGCGAGAGCGTCTGTATGACATTAGTTGGTTTATGCGCAACCTTAATGAATATATTGCCAGAGAAGCGAACAAAGAAGATAACTGTAAAGGGCGTTACTGGGAAGGACGATATTACTCTCAAGCGTTATTAGATGAACAAGCGTTGCTGAGTTGCATGATGTATGTTGATTTAAACCCCGTCCGTGCAGGTATGTGCGATGACTTAGAACATAGCGATTACACTTCCATCCAAACTCGAATTGCACAATACCAAAAGCACACAGAATCATCACAAGAACCTATCAACAGCAAACCGACTGACAAACCCCCAGAACAACCTCGCTATTTAATGCCCTTTGGCTCAAGCAAAGACAACAATGCTATCGCGTTTACACTGTACGACTATTTAGAACTTGCCGATTGGAGTGGGCGAGCGATACACCCCAATAAAGGTGGTTCGATTGGCGATACAACCCCAAAACTGATTGATAGGCTAGGGATTAGTCCAGACGATTGGATAGAAGTGATAAAGAACTTTAGGCGGCAATATGGTCA
>JABSRT010000030.1 GCA_013214945.1 Gammaproteobacteria bacterium | reverse complement strand
TTGAGAAAACCGTGTAATCAGCGGCATCAATTAACCCTTTATCTAGCGAGGTATAAACGTCTGAACCAGGTAGGTTTACCGGAGTTGCGCCAGCGGCTGCAAACACTGCCTGCACTAAGCCTTCAGGTGCTCTAAGTTTAAGGCCTTTAAGATCGGCAACACCATTTAGCGGAACTTTAGAAACGAACGCTTCAAGGCCCGTCGCGGTAGCACCAAGAAATTGCACACCGTACGGCGATAGCAACTCTTCATACAACTCGCGACCACCGCCGTTATTGATGAAATCCATCATTTCAGCAGGATCGCCCCAGGCACCAACGGTATTACCAAGTAGACCAAACGCTGGGTCTTTACCTGAAAAGTAACCCGTGGCGGTAATGTGACCATCGAGAATGCCTGATCCAACCGATTCGAGTGTTTCGGTGTGCTTGACTATAGATCCAGCCGGCAGCATTTCAACGCTTACGACACCAGCGGTTAATTTATCAATGCTATTTGCCCAATCTTGCATCAGCACATAGTTGGCGTTACCCGCGTTATCACTTGATTGAAACTTCAAGTTAAATTCAGCAGCCAAAACTGTGCTGGTCATTAAGCTGATACCTGCCACTGATCCGAAAAGGATCTTTGAGATAACAACTGCTTTTTTAGAGAGATTTGATTTATTTATTTTCATTATTAGCCTCTATTATGTTTGTTGTACGTTTATTGAATTACTTGAGCCCGTTTTTTCATTAAAGGGCTTGAACTATCTGAACCACCAGTTGGTCAACCGGGTTATTGATTGAAACCGTGATCAAGTTTTCTGTTTGATCCGGCTCTTCCAATGCGTCGAATTGGCTGTCTATTAGCGACAGCGCCATAAAGTGATTTTCACGTGCCGCCATGCGACTGTGTATTTCTGCTCTGCTACCTTTGAGATAGACAAAATGCAGATTATCAAGATTGTTAATAAGCTGCTGTCGGTAATTTTTCTTTAGGGCAGAGCAGGCCAGGACAAATCCTTTTTTATGCGAGATACGCTCGCTAATAGTATGGTTTAAAGTCGCTAACCAAGGGGCTCTGTCCTTATCGGTAAGAGGTATGCCAGCACTCATTAGGGATACATTTCTTTGTGTGTGAAAATCATCACCTTCTAAAAAGTCAATTGCTAGCAAACTGGCTAAATTTTTACCTACGGTACTTTTACCACTACCAGCGACGCCCATGACAATAATATACATATGATTTACGAACTCCCTATAAAAGATAGCGCTAACATTTGGAGCGGTAGCTCATTAGTTAGCCTATTTGTAAGCAGGTTACTACCTGTAAACTAGCTGAGTCAAGAAGAATTAAATAATAATGACAGCGCTAACATCGTATTGCTATCAGCTTGTCGATCCTATACTCTTACCACTAAACGAGCAGAATATAGGTGATAAGTGAACAGAGGCAGTGCTGGTGATAAGCTGGGTAAAAATGGTTCCCGTAGCAAGGGACGTGTCACTTTAAGCGATGTCGCTAAAGTGGTGGGCGTAAGTGCTATTACAGTGTCCCGGGCGTTAAATGACCCAGACAAAGTTAATCCCAAGTTACGAGTCAGGATTGAACAAGCTGTCAGCGATCTCGGTTATGTGCCCAACAGAGCGGCTAGGTCGCTGGCAACCAGTAGCACCCAAACGTTGGCTGTCGTTATCCCCACCATTTCGAACGCAGTATTTAGCAATGTGTTGAAAGGCATATATGACCAAACCGCGGGACATAATTATGAAGTGTTATTTGCGAACACTTATTACTCGCTTCACAATGAAGAGAAGGTAATTGCCAAATTATTAGCACAACATCCTGACGGAATTATCACCACGGGCTTAGATATTACAGAGCGTTCTAAGTCAATGTTATTGGCTGCTAACATTCCACTGGTTCAAATAATGGAAGTAGGTACTGGCGATGTCTTAGATATGTGTGTCGGTTTTTCTCATTTTGATGCTGGTGTTGCGATGGCGGAATATTTGATTGCACAAGGCAATCGCCATATCGGTTTTATCGGCGCGCAAATGGATTTTAGATCCCAGCGGCGTATGCAGGGTTTTTTATCGAAACTAGCAGACGCTGGCCGCGAGACAGATAAGTATCTATTGACGACCACTACGCCATCAGACATCAAACTGGGCGGACAGCTATTGGGCGATCTATTGGCGAAACAGCCTGAGGTCGATGCGATTTTTTGTAATAATGACGATTTAGCCTACGGCGCAATTTTTGAATGTCAGCGTAGAAAATTACGAATGCCCGAGCAAATTTCTATTGCCGGTTTTAATGATCTCGACGCCTCAGCTTCTATTAATCCATCGCTAACAACGATCAGAACCCCACTGTACGAAATTGGCAGCCGAGCGGCAGAATTACTGATTAATACAATAAAAGGTCGACCGGTTGTGTCGAAAACGCTCGATTTAGGGTTTGAGTTGATCGTGCGTGACAGTACTTGAATGGTATAAGCAACCCTAATTCAGATGCTAAATGATAGGATTAACGATAATCCCTACCTGATTTAGCCACCGTTTAAGTTTTAGTTAATTGATACTTGTTGGCGATGGCCACAACCGCCACTGCCGCTAAAATAAGTGCAGTCGCGGCATAATCTCTAAGTACAATCGGCTCACCGACTAACAACGCACCAATCGCAAGCGCGACGACGGGCGGCACATAAGTTGCTGACGAGGCCACTAACGCGCCTAAGTGCTCGATAATATAATAGTAACAAAGATAAGCCACGCCAGTGCCTAATAGCCCGAGTCCGAAAATACTACTGACAAGCGCGGTGGTGTCATTAGCAAGGTGACTGATGCCCGTAAAATCGGTGACACAGGCCAAAACCACTAACCCCGCGCCCAGTTGATAAGTGGTTAAAGCGAGCGGAGACAATTTCAGTGGTGAAATAAAGCGTTTCGCATACACAAAAGACACCCCGACACTAAACGAACCCAGCATCATGTAAGTCACTCCTGATAGCGTGCGGGCATCGACTTGGTTATCAAAAGGTCGCGCTAGCATAAATACACCAATAAACCCCAGTCCGGTGCCGATTAACTTCCACTTGGTCACTCGCTCCTCTTTTAGAAACAACAGGGCTGCCACCAATGAAAACAATGGGATAGCGCCACTAATCGCCCCAGCAATGCCCGAATTTAATAACGAAGTGCCTTTGGCAAAGCCAAAATAATAAATAACCGTAGCCAACAAACCCATCGCGAAAAAGTGAGGCCAGTGTTTTAAATGCGCCAATGACAATGATTTAGTCACTAGAGCGACTATCGCCACGGGCACAAAGCCAAAAAACACCCGCACGAACACAATTTGCATCGGACTAATGTGTGCTGCGGCAAGTTTCATAAAAATAAAATTACTGCCCCAAATAAGACCGATAAAAGCAAACGCAAACAGGGCGACATTATGTTTAGATGAAGGTTGAGATGAAGACATAGATGAAGACATAGATGAAGACATAGATGAAGACATAGATGAAGAGATAGATGAAGAGATAGATGAAGACATAGTTGTTCCTTAGATAAGATGAATCGCGACAACCGTCTGACCGCGGGGTTAATCATGACGGGTAATAGAATAAAAGATTATTGTACCTTTCAATCTTCATGTAAAATGATATCTTGTAATGTCAGGTATCATATTTGGTGAAGTCATGGATTTTAAAAAACTGCGAACATTTCAGTGTGCCGCTCTAACCTTAAATTTTAGTAAAGCCTCGGATCAACTTGGATATGTTCAATCAGCTGTCACCAATCAAATTAAGGCATTGGAGCAGGAACTTGATGTTCAGCTCTTTGAACGAAATGGTCGAGGCGTGGCGCTAACCCATGCGGGTGAACAATTATTGCATTACAGTCAAAAACTGATGGCGTTGCGTGAAGAAGCGCGGGAAAAAGTTTCCAACAGCAGGCCCAATAAAGCGATTCGCATTGGCGGTCACGAAAGTTTTATTACCTATTACTTGCCTAATTTATTAAAAGATTACGCCAACCACCAAAGTGACTTTCGGCTATCTGTTACGCCGACGCCTGTGGCCAATCTTAAAAATGATATTTTGGCCGATCGTATCGATGTCGCCTTTATTTTAGAAAAAACGGTAAGCCGCACCGGATTAAAGATCCATACCTATCAAGATGAAGAAGTGGTCATCGTGTGCGCGCCCAGCCACCGATTGGCCAATCAGCTAAGCGTTAAACCAGAGCAGCTGGCTAATGAACATTTATTGTTAACAGAAGCAGGGTGTTGCTATCGCAACCAATTTGAGCGGATATTAATTAGCGCTGGCGTGTTTGATCAGCACAACAGTAGCGAATTTGTTAGTGTTGAAACCATTAAAGCCTGTGTCAAACTCAACATGGGTATTGCGCCGTTAAGTCGGGCGTGTGTTGACGCTGAAATAAAGCAAGGGCTGCTGCAGGTGGTTAACCTAGAATCGATAAAACTTAGCGTCAATGTTCACTGTGTCTCGGCGCAAAACCGTGCTTACCCAGAATCGGTTGCCAAGTTCATCACCTATTGTGAAAATTACGACTTTTCAACCCGCTGAACTGTTCAATGTTACGCCATCGGTGGCAAGTAAATGTGCTCGTCATTAATGCCGACTTTACAATAATGATGAAAAGATAACTAAGCCAATGATATAAACATCTACATATTCGAATGAATAAAAAAACCACCGTTACAAGCGGTGGTTTTTGAATAAACAGTAATTTTATTACGGATTAAGTCAGCGTAAATGCCTCACCAATACCCAATAATGCAGGGTTTTTTGCATCGATAACAAAAGCAGGCACTTGCTTTAGACGCTCATTAAAGCGGCCCTTTGCCTCGAAACGTTGCCTAAAGCTAGATTGCGCAAAATAACTGCCTAATTTAGGCACAATACCACCGCCAATATAAACACCTTGATAAGCGCCTAGCGTCAGCACCACATCACCCGCAACTGAGCCCAATAAACCACAGAATATATCTAAAGCTTCGACACAATAGGCATTACTACCATCAAGTGCTTGATCCGAGATATTCTGCGGAGTTAATGGCTCTGCTGTAACCTGTTCTAGCGTACAAATCGATTGGTAAAGGTTTTGCAAACCCATGCCCGACACTAAACGCTCGGCAGATACATGCGGATATTGCTGCCGACAAATACGAATAATATCAAACTCTCTGTCGTTGGCAGCCGCCGCCGTTACATGACCGCCTTCTCCTTCAAGCGGTACCCAAAGGTCACCCAAAGGGATAAGCCCAGACACACCAAGCCCAGTCCCAGCGCCGACTAGCGCTAGCGCTGTTTTCTTGCTCGACTCATTAATAACCCCACCCACTTGAACAAGGTCGGTTACTGACAGCAGAGGAATCGACATCGCCAATGCGGTAAAGTCATTTTTGACAATCAGCTGGTTAAACCCCATTTGCTGCTTAAGTGCATCAATCGAAAACGACCAGTGATTATTGGTCATTTTCACTTGATCGCTGACAATGGGAGTTGCCAGCGCAAGGGCTGCTTCGGTAATCAAAGGATTACCAACCATCGAAAAATAATCCTTGATTGCACCAGAAATATCACTGTAATCGGCACAGGCAAGTACTCGTTCTTGATGAATACCATGCTCGTTTGACAGTAAGGCGAATCGCGCATTGGTACCGCCAATGTCAGCAATCAAGCGCACTAACTCATGTGACATTAGCGAATTCTCATCTCAGTCTTAGGATCAAAGAATACCGCTTTTGTCATATCAAATTGCAGTGGTAACGCTTGCTCTGTGCTACACATAGTCGTTGGGTGAACACGACAAACTATCTTCGCGCCATTGAGACGAATCGTTACCATTGTATCGGGACCGGTCGGCTCAATCATTTCAACATCACAAGCCATTACACGGTTAGCTGATCCATCTTCGCTGTCTTGGGTAATTTGCTCAGGACGAATGCCTAAGATCACCTGTTTACCGACGTATTGTTTTAAGCCTTCAATGTCTTGGTTTATTGGAAACTGCATTGATTTACCAGCACTTTCAAGTAATAACTCATAACCATTATCACCTTGGCTTAGCTCACAAGGGACAAAGTTCATTGAAGGACTGCCCATAAAGCCGGCAATAAACTGATTGGATGGATTGTCGTAGATCTCTTGTGGCGTACCAAATTGCTGGACTTCGCCATTTTTCATCACCGCAATCACATCGGCTAAGGTCATTGCCTCTATTTGATCATGTGTCACATAAACGATGGTTGTGCCCATACGTTGATGCAGTTCCTTGATCTCGCCGCGCATTTCGACACGTAGCTTGGCATCAAGATTCGATAATGGCTCATCAAACAGATAAATTGCCGGATCACGCGCTAATGCACGCCCCATAGCGACACGTTGGCGCTGACCACCAGACAATGCCGCCGGTTTACGGTCAAGCAAAGGCACGATTTGTAACATCTTAGAGACACGATCAACCACCACCTTCTGCTCATCTTTAGGCATTTTAGCTATGTCTAAGCCAAATGAGATGTTCTGGCGAACCGTCATATTTGGATATAACGCATATGACTGAAAAACCATCGCAATATCACGATCTTTAGGATCAAGTGCCGTCACATTGCGATCACCAATATGAATCTCGCCATTAGTGACGCTTTCCAAACCCGCAATCATGTTGAGTAAGGTCGACTTACCACAGCCGGATGGGCCGACTAGGATCAAAAACTGTCCTGGTTCAATTTCTAGATTGATCCCTTTTAGTACTTTTATTGGACCAAAACTCTTTTCTATATTTTTTATTTTTAAAGCTTGCATCAGTATGTTCCTAACCTTTAACAGCGCCCGCAGTGAGGCCTCGAACGAAATATTTACCCGCAATGACATAAACCAAAAGCGTAGGTAATGCCGCGATAATTGCAGCGGCCATATCGACGTTATATTCTTTGACACCCGTACTGGTATTGACCAAATTATTGAGCGCAACCGTAATAGGTTGATTATCACCCGCCGAGTAAACGACGCCAAACAGGAAGTCATTCCAGATTTGAGTGAATTGCCAAATAACGGATACCACGAGAATAGGGGTCGAGATTGGCAAAATAATTCGCCAGAAAATCATCCAAAAACCAGCACCATCAATTCGTGCTGCATTAACCAATTCATTAGGAACCGTGATGTAGTAGTTTCTAAAAAACAGGGTGGTAAATGCTAATCCATAAATAATATGGACCATAATCAGGCCATAACTGGTGCCTGAAAGTCCCAAGAAGCCGAGAGTTCTCGCCATTGGCAGTAAAATAACTTGAAATGGGATCATGGTGCCGATAAGCAACATACCAAAGAACAGGTTACTGCCGCGAAATTTCCACTTAGTCAGCACATAACCATTGAGCGCGCCGAGAATAGTTGAGATAATAACCGCTGGCGCAACAATCGATACTGAGTTCCAGAAATAACCTTTTAATCCTTCACAAGTCGCTCCGGTACATGCCGTACTCCATGCCTTACCCCAAGCATCAAAATTCAATGACTGGGGGAGGGACAGTATAGTACCGTTACGAATTTCATCTAAATCTTTAAGTGACGTAATCACCATTACCACTAAAGGTAATAAATAAAAGATAGCCGCAACTGCTAATAGACAATAAATTAATACACGACTGATACTCATTGTTTTTTCTCCCGAAGCTCAGAGTAGAGATAAGGCACGATAATCGCCAGAACGGCCATTAACATCATCATCGCCGCTGCTGAACCGACCCCAATTTGTCCACGAGTAAACGCATAGGTATACATAAAGGTTGCAGGTACATCGGTCGCATAACCCGGACCACCGCCCGTTAGCGCCACGATTAAATCAAAGCTCTTAATGGCAATGTGCGTTAATACAATTATCGCACTGAAAAATACCGGACCTAAACCAGGGATAATAATCTTACGATAAATCAACGGCATTGATGCACCATCAACCCGCGCAGCTTTTACAATGTTTTCATCGACACCGCGTAAACCAGCAAGGCACAGCGCCATCACAAAACCTGAAGACTGCCAAACACCCGCGATAACCACGGTATAAATAGCCATGTCACTATTGACCAGCCAGTCGAAGGTAAAAGACTCCCAGCCCATCTCTCGGAACATTTTCTGCAGACCTTGCTCAGGATTTAATATCCATTTCCAAGCGGTACCCGTCACGATGAATGACAACGCCATTGGATAAAGGTAGATGGTACGAATAGCACCTTCTGCACGAATTTTTTGGTCAAGGAAAATGGCTAAAAACAAGCCAATGACCAAACAAATAACGATGAATAACACGCCGAATATTAATAAATTTTCTGCAGCGACCCACCAACGGTCATTTGCAAACAGACGTTCATACTGCTTTAAGCCGGCCCAATCATATTTCGGTAACATACGAGAGGAGCTAAAAGACAGCCATGCGTTCCACAGCACAAAGCCGTAGATAAAAATAAGTGTTGCAACAAAGGTAGGGGCAACCACTATTTTGGGGAGAATGTCCCCAAAGGAAAACTTGGGTTTATTGGATACGCTCATAAACGAACCCTCCTGAAAAAGGAAGATGGTAGAAAATTAAAACCCAGCACAAGGACTGGGTTTTACCACAACGGTCAAACTAATGATTAATTATCAGCAGCGGCTGCGATAGCTTTAACCATCTTGGCAGCAGCTTCTTTAGCCGTAACTCTATCGTTATTGTAAAATTCTGTCACAGTGTCATAAATTGCACCCTGAGTTGCAGAAAATGTAGACATACCATGTGCCATACTCGGCACTAACGTGTCACGCTTCGCTGACTCAACAAAATCTGTTGATGATAGCTTGGCACAATCATCAAATTTTTCCATTGATAGGTTCAGACGAACAGGAATAGAACCCTTGTTCAAGTTGAATACTTCTTGGAACTGCGGACTTAAGATTGTACTGGCTAAATCATCCTGGCCCTTCTGTAGTTCCTTGTTATCTAGGTCAAACATAACAAAGCTATCGATATTGAAGGTAAAGTCTTTTGCAGTACCTGGTGCCGGAGCACAGATATAGTCAACGCCTGGCTTTTTACCGGCTGAGGTAAATTCACCTTTGGCCCAATCACCCATGAACTGCATGCCCGCTTCACCCTTGATTACCATGGTGGTAGCAAGGTTCCAGTCACGACCCGGAGCACCTTCATCAGTGTATTGCTTGATCTTACGGAATATTTCAAGTGCTTCAATCATCTGTGGGCTGTTTATAGCTTCAGGATCTAGTTCAACAAATGCTTTTTTGTAAAACTCAGCACCTGCAGTACCCAGTACCACTGACTCAAAAGTTGTTGCGTCCTGCCAAGGCTGTCCACCATGAGCAACGGCTGTAATACCTGCGGCTTTAATTTTTTCTGCTGCAACGAAAAACTCATCCCAAGTTGTTGGAATTGTTGCGCCTGCTTTTTTGAATACTGCTGGGTTAGCCCACATCCAGTTAACACGATGAACGTTAACAGGAACAGCAACGTATTTACCGTCATACTTCATTACGTCAGAAACTACGCTAGGAAGTAAGTTATCCCAACCTTCGGCTTTAGCAACTCTGTCGATATTGGCAAGTACGCCTTCAGCGCCCCATTCTTGAATGCTTGGTCCTTTAATCTGCGCTGCTGCAGGAGGATTACCAGAGACAACGCGTGATTTTAGTACTGTCATCGCACTTTCACCGCCACCGCCAGCCACAGCAAAGTCTTTCCATGTGTGTCCTTTTGATTCCAACAACTTCTTTAGCTCAACCACTGACTTGGCTTCACCGCCTGAAGTCCAATAATGAAGAACTTCAACATCAGCTGCTTGCGCGGCCATTGAAACACTCAGGGTAAAAGCAATAGATAAACCAATTTTAGACAATTTCATAAAATCTCCTCTGATGAAAGAACACCACAAGCCTCTTTCTAGAGGATGTGAATAAACGCTAGACTATTGAGCAAGTTGTTAAAACTACCTCTTGAAATGCATGATGTCAATTAATAAATCAAATTGATTTATTGGTGACACTGGAGATTTTATAGCTATAAAAAATCGATTAATCAACATGTTGGTAGTTGAGATTACTTTTGGTGTTGTTATCGCACTATCACTAAGTGGCCAGTGAAGTTGCATAGCTAACGTCAACGATATTTTGTTCAGTTGAGGTGGTACAACATCATGAAATGTACTTTTATTGTGCAGTGCGTCATGTCCTTTGTTAGTTATGGGCGGCTCCTGTAACTGACTGATTTTTATGCTTGTTGTTTGGGTGGATGAAATTTTACTCTGATTCAGATTTATGACTGATGTACCGTCTTAGCTAGACTCGTTTTTTACCGCTAATGCTTTGATGCCCACATAAATAACTGCGGCGTATACAGCGGCTATACAGGTGCGGTTTAATTAATTTGAATTTTTTGGCGCGAGTTATATATCACTTTAGCTCGTTAAATATAGCAATGAAAAGAGCAGGGCACAGATGATTACCCCCCCAGAATATTGTTATATTATTGTTAGAATAAAGATCTTGAAATGGGTATCCTAACTTCAAATGATAAATTTAAAACTCGTCAATATTACAAAGGCTGGCTTCTAGCTCTTGTTTACTTAATCTACCAGGAATGACTAAATAGGCCTGTTATTGCCAAAAACAATTTGTTGAGACGTGAGTTGTTGAGGCGTTAGTTTTGGTTTAATTAAGGTTTTGTGTATCTGCGGATAGCTCAATAAAGTTTTCAACAGTTTGCGTAATTTTTACGATTATCGAATCTGTAATTCCCCCCAGATGGTTGGCTAAAATATAGTCCTCAAAAGCCTTCAAATCTCTATTTTGATATAAAAAAGCTATAGCAGGTTCCAGACTCAGCTGAAGATGATCGAGTAATATAAGGTCAAGTTGGCACTCTTGCTGTCTAATTAGATCATTTAAGCAGCCAGCTCGTGTTTGTTGCGCTTTGTGCCATAGACGTTTTAAATGGGAAACTCCCAGGCAAGAATAATCGAGATGAGCAGGTAATGGCTGTTCTAAAATCCCGGGAGTAGTCTGGTATTCGAATTTAAAATGAGGATATCTACCCTGAATATATGAAAAATTAAGTTCATTGCCAATTTGTGGACTGGCTGCTCGAAATCGTTTAGGTAAGTTTAAAGAAGATTGATTATCAGCCAGTTGGTGTTCGTTATATACCGTAATCCGGGTGGTGAACTTTAGATCTTTGTAATCATCAGGAATAGCCAGAACGCCAGCAATAGAAGGCAGTTCTGTTTTTACCAATGCGGCCGTTGTTATTTTATCGAGGCAAAATACTTGGCCAAGGTGAATATATTCAGTTGCTCAACTATCGCCTGATGGACGCCACGTATAAATACTTGTGTCCGCATATGCTCTTGGGCGCATTGTGCCGCTGTGATCATAGAGACAGCCTTACCAACCGGAGTTATAGTGGCATCTAAATCCAGAAAAACATCCGGATGTAGCTCTATCATCGTGATATCACATAAGCATTGAACTAAGTCGTCAACTTGTACTTTCATAATATACATTGTCCAATTGAAGTTGCTTTAACAGCCAAGAATTAACGACACAGTCAATAACCAGATTTACTCGCTCTTCCTCACCTTGATTATCAACACTATGAATTAAATTGGCATTGATATACCACAGTTCACCTGCTTTCATAGGCACAACCCGCTGGTTAACCTTAAATTCCAGTTTGTCTGAAGTCTGAATCGGCAGGTGTAACCTCGCTTCACCTTGTTCCAAGCATAAACCTTGATCACGGTGAGGCTTAATATAAGCGCCAGGTTTTAGTCGCATTAAACGCACTGATTTTATTGGACAGTGCAGGTTATCAAGCACCGAGTTAAGGTTCGGACATTGCGCTAAAATAGCTAAGTTTTTCCAATTGTTACCGGCTTCAATTGCAAAACTTTGTAAAATTGGATGAGCATCAAAGTGTTCGCTCAAAGCTCTTAAAGGCAATACATCCCAGCCCCCCTGATAACAGCGCTGATTAATATGGTCAACCCAATCTCGGGTGAGCAAGGGAGTTATTTCATTGAGTAAAATTTGTGGGTCAATTTTTTGAGTCATTCTACCGAATGCTATCGCATCATAATCAACTTCAGCAGGACTAATAAAAGACATTTTTAACCTCATAAAATATATTGAAAACTCAGGTGAATCGCACGATAGTTCAAGTATATTCATCTAAACTGAGCCAGACTTACAGGGTAGGGCTACAGATTGAAATTACAAAACTTGTTTTGTAGCCGTTGCCAAATGCAGATGCTATGTGGTGCCGTAGCAACAATCCTGATTTAGCCTGACATTTGTGGTACCAACACAACTAAAATGTTTATTTAACATTAACATAGTCTCTGTAGTACGAAAGGCTAAAAATTCACTTTTATATAGAATCACCACTAATGACAAATTAATCAAATGTTTATTAGTTAGCTTTTCCGCAAAAATCTTCGCAGCTTAGCCCTAAGTCGAATTCGAATAACTGTAGGTTGGCTCGAGATCCAATGGTTGTTTATATTTATTAAGGTCGTGTAATTTATCTCGGTTTATTGAGAGTCTCACCTTTGCGTTATATTCACTATTTTCAATAGATTTAATATCTGTCTTATACATTAAACTAATAACTAAAAACAAATAGTCGTTCATTTATTGCACAGGTCGTTTGTTGGTGATAGCTTACGACTTATAATAAGTTTGTCACTTAAACTTATTGAATATCAGTTATATTTTATACGTGTCCCATCATAATTAATCATTACGCGAACGCTAATCAATGTATTACTTGGAAAGGAGTCTTAACGTGACTGACAGAACCGACATTACAAAAAACAACTTTTTTGCCTGGTCCTTGTACACGGCTTACCGCAATCCGGTTACGATTGGAAATTGGGTTGCTGCAGAATGGCCCGGTATCCCAATTTCTGATGCGCATGACATGAAACGCGATATCGATTTTAGGATTGATATGTTCATCGAGGCGCTAAAAGTCGCGATTGCTGGTACCGCCAATTGCAACGATTGGGTACGCTACTTTGTGGTACCAGAATTTTATTTCCATAGTGCACACGGTCCGTATCCAGGCCTTAGTATCGACGGTCAGTCAGCTTTTGATTACCTTATGAATCGCCTCGCGTGTCAAAGGCACTCTCGGTGATTCTTCCGATTCAGGTAGTGACTGGGTGATTTGTACCGGCAGTGTCCTTACTACCCACGTCACAGATATTGCTAAATTTTTGGCCGGAACAGAGGTCAAAAAGCGTCTCACCACATTGAATGAGGCTTATAGCCGCGCGGCACAAACAAACACCGCACCTGTACGGACACCACACATCGGTTTAACACGACTCAAAACACTTATAGCCGCAACCGAACCTAAAACCGAGTATGATGAGTTCAACGCGCTGGTGAATTCATACCGCCAGGATCC
Organism: Gammaproteobacteria bacterium; assembly: GCA_013214945.1. Classification (NCBI taxonomy): domain Bacteria; kingdom Pseudomonadati; phylum Pseudomonadota; class Gammaproteobacteria; species Gammaproteobacteria bacterium. The sequence continues at coordinate 35,947 of JABSRT010000030.1, read as the reverse complement.
GCTCTGCACTGTACGTAACCGTGCTGAAATTTTTGTTTACAATGGCGGCTCGACTGGTGATATCCTCCGCTATTCAGTTGAAAAACAGGCTGAATCAACAGTCGATTTAACCTTGGGTGTACTACAAAATGGCGTAATTGACACTGGTGGCCAGATCACCGAATGGCTGGCTAATTATCCACCTGTCAGTATCATAAGCGGCGATAATCAGAAAGCAGGCACTAGTAGCGAGCGTCAACCTGGTGCGCGTATCCCCATTATATCTTATAAACAAAGCGTCGAATTAGGCGCCGAAATTTGCCTCGACCATCGGCTACAACGACTGCGACGTACAGTGGATATGGCTGGTAATAGCCCACTTGATATTCAGCTCGTTCCCTCTGGCGGGATGCAGCTATTGAGTTATGCTATCGCGGGTGGCAGCAGCGGAGCTATCTTTAACGCCGACGGCTGTGACTATATATTGAACCAATACAACAGCGCCGGTAAACCTGTTATAACCTACAATGGTGAGGCCAGCAGTGGCGTTACAAAACAGGTAATTACTGGGGTCTATACTGCTTCGGTCCAAACTAAGTCTAAGGGAACCGACGGCACTCCCTATTACAGTCATAGCCAGTTGGCTTTTCGCACTACTGAACTAGGGCCTTTCGGTTATCTGAACCCTGATAGCACTGAAAATCCTGGTGGGGTGACTTTTAGCGGTGACGTCTCTAGCCCTGCCAACCAATACCTCGACCTCTACAAGGAACCAGTAACACATTCGGTAATAACCAGCCGGAATGTCGATGATTACTTCACTGCTAACCTAGGGGAGGTACATCAATATTATTTGAATATTGATTAAGCATGCTGCACCTATAATTCGAAAACGGTGCTAAAAAGTGGGCCGCCATAATTAAATCATTGATATATATTAGTTATGGCGTTTATGTAGCGGTCAACTAAATTTTTCCACTACTCTAGGCGTAGAAACAAGATAAATAGGGAAGAATTGACTCTTTATCTGCACCACCATAGGTCAGTACACTTGATTCATTAGGTATCAAACTTATTGAATATCAATGATATTTCAATATTTCATCTTTGTTGTTAACTCAGTAGCTCTTGTTATTCGGCTAAAGGAAATAGCGCGGTAGTTAGCACCGTAGGTTTGATGTAGCTTGGTTAGCCGGATCCGCCAGTAAACATGCTTCGTCACTTATTTAATCGCAATAACTATCCAAACGGCCGAGCTTGTTAAAGGCCGGCGGCTGAAGTTTTATCATTCAGTCATGATTTATGAAGACGCCAAGGAAAGGACCCAAGATTTTATCCGTTGATATTGAAACGGCAACCGAAATTGCCGTTTCTCTTTGGGGTAAAGATCTTACTATTTTTTATCCTGGTCAAAGTCGCCATGATCTGCATGCTCTCGAGAGGCTGCCTGCAGCTCAAGTATGAACGACTAGCTCTTACTTTATCTTGCTGTGAATTTATTTATGGCTGCTGTTTCGTTGGGGCTAAAACAATTTCACGAATACAAACGTTTTGTGGCTGCTGGTAAGCATAAGCAACGGCATTGGTCACATCAATGGGTGCTAATACACCGCCCATGCTGTCTTTCCAGCTGTGGTAATCATTAATAATTTCACTCGAGGTCGTGTGTGATAACAGTTCAGTTTCCACTGCGCCCGGGGCAATGGTAATAACTCGGACATTACTGTCTGCGACTTCTTCACGTACCATTTCTGAAATTGCATGAACAGCAAACTTGGTTCCGCAATAAGCGGCATGGTTACCATAGGTCTTGCGTCCGGCGACTGAACTAATGTTGATAATGGTGCCTGTATTGTCGCCTTTCATGCTAGATAGCACTGACTGCATACCGTTTAATAGACCCAATACATTGACGTCGTACATCGTTTTCCATTCTGCAGCGTCTTGAGTATCTATTTGGCCTAACATCATCACGCCAGCGTTATTGACTAACAAGTCGACCGGGCCAAACTGTGCTACTGCACCCTTAACAGCGTTATTAAATGCTGCTTGGTCACAAACATCTACTTGGGCGCAAATGGCATTAGGTAGTTCAAGTGCCTGTAAACGTTCTAAACGGCGCGCAATTAATAATAACGGATGACCTAACGCACTCATGTGCTGCGCTAAACTTTCACCAATTCCTGAACTTGCACCAGTAATAACAACTAACTTTTTCATTTTCGATCCTTTTAATAACTAATCAATTTACTTAACCTAAATTCTGGATAAGAGTTTTGTAACACCATGAAACTAGAAGCATAAATATAAAATTCCAGTGACGAAATTTTAGTAGATATCAAGGCGTTTTCACGAATCAATAGCTGGCTATTGGGAGTAAAAACAACGCTGATAGGTGCTAAAAGAGCGTTATTGGGCAAATTCGCTTATCCGGTATTCAGGTTACTTAGAAAGCCATGGTAAACAAATTGCTATTGATGATATATAATCCCACACTTACATCATTGTTTACTCACAGTTGCCAGTAGGTGCCATTTATGAAAAACCAAGTCAGCCTTTCAGAGATAAAAACTTTTGTGGTGTTAGCGCAAGCTGGCAGTTTTACGAAAGCGGCTGAGCTGCTCTTGTGCTCGCGCTCTCATATTTCTAAGCAACTGGCGCAGCTGGAAGCGCAGTTGGGGGTCACCTTATTGGTGAGAACGACCCGAACTCAGCAACTGACACCGCAAGGCGATGCCTTTTTTAAGCGCTGTTTGCAATCGCTCAATGGCATTGAACATGCGATAGAGCGGGTTATTGAAAGCGCTGACACGCTGGCAGGTTCGATTAAAATAAACAGTGTTGGCGGTTATATTGGTGAAGATATTATCGCGCCATTAGTGCATGACTTTATGAATCAATATCCCGAAATTAATATTGAACTCGACTTTACCAGTAAGCGGGTTGATCTAGTCGCTGGTGAGTTTGATTTTGTGTTTAGAATGGGCGCGTTAATAGACTCAACATTAATCGCGAGAAAACTGACCAATATTGATAGCGATACTTTTGTCAGCCCCCGTTATTTGGCGAAATACGGCACGCCAACCTCACCACAACAATTAACCGATCATCGATGTATCATTGGCAGTGTACGCCATTGGACGTTTATCAATAACCAAACCAAGCAAAGCTTAGACATTGCAATTGCTGGTAACTTAACCTGCAAAAACGGTAAAATTATGGTGTCAGCGGCACTCGCTGGCAACGGCATTATTAGGGTACCTAAACTTTATTGTGCTAAGGAAGTTGAAGCGGGTTTATTGCAACCATTATTTAAAGATTGGCACATTGCGACCACGCCATTTTATTTGGTATATGTGCAAGACAAGCACCAGCCGCTGCGTTTAAATGTGTTTAAAGAATACGTGATCGACAACATTGCTAAATACATGCCAAATGCCACTCATCAATGAGGGACAATTGATCAGGCATATTAAGAGTGCGTGGTTAAAGTCAGCTAGGGACTTTAATAATACCAATTGCATTTAACAATTGACCACTTGTGCTAGTTTAAATCAACAATAAGGCTACCGCGTCCTGCTCGCGCCCCTTACCTACGTCCTGTAGGCAACTGCGTACCTCTCAATCCCAATAGCTAGCTATTGGTCATTCGAGCGCCTTGTTCTTGCAAATTTCCCCTGCGCACAACAAGATCATATCTTTAATGCAATTGGTATAACAGGCTATCGTTCGTTAAATGCACATACAAAAGCCCGCCAACTTTATGATAATTCTTGAGTTGGTGGGCTTTTAATTAACCTGAGATTAAGTAGCTAATTCCAGATATTTGGTTTAAACCATGTCATCAAACGGGTTATGTTGAGGCAGGTCAATTGGGTGGTTAAACCCGGGAATTTTCATGCTTGTTTGAGTTAGCTCAATTTCACTGTCGTCAATCATGCCCTGACCAAAACGGTAAATAAGCTTAAATTGGCCGTTATCAGCCTGTTGCTGATAGATTGCTTGTTCAATCTTGACCGCAGCTAATTTTTGCTGATATTCGCTTATCGCTACATCACCATAGCGTTTAGTTAACATTGCTAGGGTTTTATTGGGTGACAATACCGTCGCAGTTGCATTGTTTCCGCCAAACCCTTTCGAGTTGATAAAGGCAACATCCATTGGCTGACATTGCCAATGATCAATTGCAATGTTTAGCCTTTCGTCGTGCACGTCATCGGCTACTTTATCAATGGTGGTAATACCCGGCATAATGTCATGGGCAAAAATCCCCAGTGCCCACGCTAATTGGTCGCCACTGGCGGGACCAATCGTGTGGCCCAAATAGGCTTTAGGCGCGGCAATTGGCCAATTATTAATGTTAAAGTTTTTGGCAACGCGATCATAAATCAGTGATTCAGTAACGCGGTTTTGCGGGGTACTCGAACCATGGGCTAAAATAAAGCTGTGCTTAGATACGCTGTCAGCGCCAACAATGCTGGTGGCTAGGGCCACAGATTTGGCCATCGTAATGTAGTTGCCAGGACCTGGTGCAGTGATCGATTTTTTAATGCCGTCGGCATTTACAAATACATCAGCGACAGAGCCTAAAATATTAGCGCCCATTTCAATGGCTAATGCATCGTCCATTATGACAAAAAATTGCGCCGCTTCACCAATGGTAAAACCACAATTGTTGCCAAACGGGCGGCTGGTACGGCGGTGATCAGCATGTTCGCTATTATCTAATCTTTTTAGCCCTTCTTCGTTGGCCAATGCACTCATGTTACCAAAACCTTCGATAATCTCTGGCGTGATTAACGAGTCGGCATTGCCAACAATGGCTAAACGGATTTTGCCCGATTGCATATCGGCCACGGCGGTACGTAAATTATATAAGAAGGTTGCACAGGCACCGGTAGCGGTATGGGTTACACCAACACTGCCAGTAACGTAGCCATTAATAAAATCAGTGGGCATGGTGTTTAAACCAAGCGCTAAATTTTTCGAGCTAACGCGCGCGCCATTTAAGCGGTTTTTCATTAAACCACCCAAACCGTCGGCTTGCATTTGGCCAACCATTGAGCCGGAATAAGTACCGACCATATCAGGACTTATCTTGTCTAAAATAGTGTCCCATTCGATGCCCACCGAACGAATAGCATCGGTTGCGCCAAAAATAGTCGCCTGCAGGCCACGTGCTTGATAACGGCTGTTGTATAAAGTTTCAGGTTTAAACCCGGTCGGGAATTGACCCGCTGCTTTAATTGGGTTATCGCGATACGAGTCATGTTTTATCACCAACTCTTCTTCAATTTCAACCCAAGCTTGGCCGTCTTCAAGTTTAGTGATTGTCCACGTTGAGGGTAGGGGCTGGGGTAAATCTTTAGCACGGGTAGTGAAGTTTATGTGGCCGTCACTAGGGTGCAATGTCATGTTTTTATGACAATGGGTCGCGTCTGGATCGAAATGGTTATTTTCTATTTTTCGAATTAAGGTGCCAGCGAGGATCTGCTCGCCAAATAGTGTTTCAACTTGCTCTGGGGCGACAACATTATTGTCTTGGTCGGTAAAGACACCGTCCTTACACTTAATTAAATTCATTAAACTAGCTAGGCCAATATAAGTATCTTGACGCGCTTGGCTGGTTAATTTTTCAATGATGATCCGACGAAAACCTTGATGAAAAGAAGTACGACCCGAGGCGTTAATGCCGCCCATGCCGACTATAATGGGTAAAGTGACCATGAAAAATCTCACTGAGTATAAGTACTAAATAGTTTACCCTGCTTTAAAACGCAATAATGTGCTGTTCTGGCCAATTACTGTGTTATTGTGGCCAAAATCCCGATTAGTGGTCAATTTAATGGATCTAGATTCTTCTCAACCATATACCGTATCTTTTTTAGTCTACCAGCATGTGTTAGCAACCAGTTTAACCTTGCCAATTGAGATGTTAAAAGCGGGAGAAGCCTTTGCTATTCGTAAAAATCGTCGTGTTAGGCCATTAAAAATTGCAATGGTGGCTCAAGAGCTGGGGTATGTCGACTCGAGGGCTGGCATTGCCATTAAGCCAGATATTGATGTTGAACATGCCACTGTGCCAAATGTCGTAATTGCGCCGAGTTTATGGCGAAATCCACGACCCGTATTACGTAACAGTGATCGCCTAATTGATTGGATTAGTCAATGTTGGCAAGCTGGCTCGACGTTAATTGGGGTTGGCACGGGGGTGTGTTTTTTGGCTGAATCTGGGGTGTTAGACCGTCACCCGGCAACGACTCATTGGCATTATTTTGAACAATTTAGCCGCGACTATCCGCAAGTCGACTTAAAACCCGATTTCTTTATCACCCAATCGCAGAGAACGTATTGCGCGGCAAGTCTTAATGCGTTGGCGGATATTATCGTGCACCTGATTGGTCAGGTCTATGGTATTGCCGCGGCTCAACATGTAGAGCGTAATTTTTCGCATGAAATACGCAAGCCTTATGAAGAGCAGCGTTATTTAGAAGGGTCGGGCGATCAACATCCGGACGAACTGATTGCGCAAATTCAGTTTTGGATGACCCACAATTTAGCGTCGTTATTAAGCCTTAGTGATGTTGCTCAGCAATTTGGCATTAGCCAGCGCTCATTAACTCGGCGTTTTAAGGCGGCAACAAATAGCAGTGCAACCCAATATTGGCAGCGGTTACGGATTGAAGCGGTCAAAGAGTTACTGGCATCGAGCAACCTGACCATTCAGGAGATTGCATTTGAGGTGGGTTATCAAGATCAAGGCCATGTTACGCGATTATTTCGGCGAGCATTAGGGATCTCGCCGAAAGAGTATCGGGTGATGGTGCGTAAAAAGCTATTTAGTCAATCGTAAAAAAAATAGCAATTAATTAACTTTTAGCCCGAAGCCATCGCAAGAATAGCGGTGATATCAATTGGATCTGTGCGTTGCACGAAGTCAGGTTGCTGCTGCATGCGTGCAAGCACCGCCATGCGATCAGCTAACTCATTACCTTCAATATTGGCATGAGCTTTAACGTGGCTAATGGTCAGATCCGCTTTCAATGCTAAATAAAGCGTATAGCACTGTTTAATAATTTCAAGATTCTTAATTGGTTCGTTTTTGCCACGCGTCCAGCCTTTGTTTTTCCAACCGGTTGCCCATTTGGTAATACAGTCTATTGAGTATTTAGAATCGGATAGTATTTGAACACGCTGGCCTTGTTTGATGTAACTTTGCGCTAAAATAAGCGACTCTAACAGTCCGGTTAACTCAGCGGTATTATTGGTGCCATTAGCTAAATAACGACCGTACCACAGCTCTTTAATTTGCTGTTGATGATAAACAGCAATGCCAGTGCCTGATTTTCCAGGGTTAGGCGAGCAGGCACCATCACAATAAATGCGCACGTCAGCGGCTAGTTGTGGGGTTTTATCACCGATTGGTGCGCTTGATTTCTTGGTCGCAGTTGAACTTGATTTAGTTGGCTCTTTGGCCAAAGATCGTTTCATTAATGCTTTAGTATAGGTCGACTTGTAGGCCGCTTGTGCCTCTGCTAGTGATGCAAATCCCATATATTGAGCGTCGCTTCGGCCATTTATTTGGGCTTGGGTGGTAGCCCAGTTGTCAAATATGCCAGTGGTGAGTCCTTTCCAAACTACGTAGTGTTTTTTACTCATGGTGCCTATCTATGTTGCTAGCTAAAATCTAGCCTGATGATAGGCCGCTTTGTCATATTCGCCAAGTAAAAAATACGCTGGTGAACATCGGCGATCAATATTTAGCCAGCGTTTGGCTTATTTTATTAAATGTGGACTATTACGTTGGGCGAGAGCGGCGGGATAGTTTCTTTGCTCAGCGAGTTTTATGGCCCTTGCGGTAATTTGTTGATCGGTTAAGGCGTCGGTTGTCGGGAAATAATGTTGCTGTTGTTTAGGCTGTTTGATTATTTTTAACTCAATCAGTTGAGTTAAAATAGCATCGGCACTGGTTAATACCGACGAGGCTTTAACTATTTCACAGCGGGCATATCTGAACTGACCAAAGGTGACATCTGCGGTACGTAAATCGGCTTGATCGCCTGGGATTTGCTGCGCCCCAAACAAAGGTTTACCACCGACGCTGGCCGTTGAAAAATCAGGAATGAATTTAGCCATGTAGTTGATTGATTTTTGGGTTCGCAGTTGTGCGACATCTTCAGGCCATTGCTTGGTGATTTTTGCGATAAATTTGGCTGGTAGTTTTGGCTGAGCGCTATCGGTTTCACTCATCACTAGCCCTTGGTCAAACAAAGTAATGTCTTGAGTCATGCCATGAATTTGGAAATAACCGCCGGGGTAGGGGGTTAGTTGCGCCATGCCATTTGGGGTACCACGGTCGCCGAAAAATATGACTTCAGGCCACATCGCGTCTGTTTGTTGCCAATGGGTGACATAAGCGGCTTTAAACTCGACCATTCGCTGGCGTTTTTCATCGACTAAGTCATCAATACTACCGGTTTTAAAGCCGCAAGCGTTGATAATATAATCAACCAGTAAAGGCGGGCGTTGCGATTGGTCTGGCGATGATTCGAGCGTGATTTGCCATTTTGAAATACTTTTACTAGAGCTATGGCACCTGTCGATAGCGACTACTTTAGTGTCAGTTAAAATCTGACAATGTTCGATACTTTCCAACGCCAAGCTCGCCGTTGCTGCCAGCCTAAATACACTTAAACCGAATTCTTGGACCACAATGATCGGAAATTTTAATTGGCTTAAATCGGCTCTTTTCGCAAAGGGAATTATCCATTGTGCCATTTCACTTGGCATTGATGGTTCGGGTTGCTCCGCCAGTTGTTCTAATTGCTGGCGTGAAAACAACTGATAATAATTTTCGGCTGGACCAAGTACCTTATTTTTTGGATCTTGGTCAATTAATTGCTGGTATTGCTGTTGCAAGGTATTAAGTCGGGGCAATAAATCTTCAGGCTCACCTTGGTCATGACACGGAATAGCGATGACCGTTGGCCGGTAATCGACCGACTTATTATAAAGGCGTAATACCTCTATTGATTGTGTAAGCAGGGTAATACATTGCTGATCTGATATTTCACGATACAAATTACCGCCAGCGTGCAAATGACAAATTGGCGGACCATTAACTAAGGTTGGGCCTTGTTCAATCAAATTGACCTTAATGCCAAGCTCGCTTAATCGCAACGCAATAGTCGCACCAGCGATACCGCCGCCAATAATACCGATAGTTGGGCTAACGTTAGCTGATGTCGGTGCACTAGATAAAACAATAGGGGTCATGAGCAATAAGTAATGGTGGAACTTGGCGGCTATTGTACTTGGCACTGCGGCGGTTTTAAATAAAGTTAGCTTAAAAAGTGGCATTAAAAGGTCAGTTTGCTCAACTTTTGACTGTAATTATCATGAATGATTATTATTTAGACTAAAGTAAGCTGGCGCCATTGGTGTCACTCGCGTAATAATCGTTTGAGCAAAAAATACCACACTAAACAAATATCAACGATGCTATTTCTATTTTTAACTATAGCTTTCAAGTGCATACTTTGTATAATGTAAATCATTCGTATTAACTCCGTATAGTGAAGCGCTAAAAGCCCATGTCTGCTAATGTAGTTGCGTTAACGCAAGCACCTTGCCTTAAAAAGCAAGTAGAACAGCTTTATAAACAACATCATAGTTGGTTACATACTTGGCTTAAGGGGAAGTTAGGTTGTCCTGATAATGCCGCTGATCTCACCCAAGATACCTTTGTTAGAATTATTCAATCGCGTGATGCTTTAGTGAGTATGCGCGAGCCAAGGGCTTATTTAGTCACTACTGCTAAGCGTTTACTTATTGATAAATCTCGACGAGAACTGCTAGAAAAAAACTATCTCGTTGAACTAACTGCCGCGGCAGAAACCTGTGCAGGTTATCCGAGTGTAGAACAAACTTGGCAGGCAATAGAAGCCTTAGAAGAAATTAGTAAAATATTAGAGCAAGTGTCTAAAAAATGTCAGCAAGCGTTTTTACTTTATTATCTTGATGGCCTTTCTCAAAAAGATATTGCCAAACAACTAGGGACTACTACCAGAACGGTACGTAACTATTTAGTTAAAATATTGGTACATTGCCAACAATACCAAGCTAGCAATTAGCAATGAAAGAAAAGACCACGCATCAGAAAACGTCTAAGCAGACAGCTAGTGCTCTGCACCGTAATAATCAACGGGCAAGTATGCAAAGTATTGCCGAGCAAGCGGCCCAGTGGCAATTATTTTTAGATGAATGCCCCCCAGAAGAACAGGCACAAAACAGAAAAAAATTTACGGCATGGCAACAGTTAGATTCGCGGCATGCATTGGCGGCCGAGCGTGTAGAAAGCTTTATTAAGCAAGTAGCAATACTGAAACAACCCAGCCAACAGCAAGCTGGTAATCAGATCTATCATCAGCAGACTATTATGCCCGCGCGTAAAGCATTGCAAGCGAGTTTTAATCAAGCGACGCAACGTAAGGGTAAAACAATAGCAACAACATTATTAAGCCTATCGTTACTCATTAGCTTACCGGCAGCTATTACCTTGCAAAAATATCCGTTAAGTCATCTTAACGCCGACGTTATTGCCACTAGTGGAGAGTGGCAAAGCCATACCTTAGCCGATGGTAGCAAAATTACGCTTGCTGGGAAGGGGGCGATAGACATTGACCTCAATGCCGAGCAACGGGTGGTTACCCTTTACCATGGTGAAATTTATATTGATGTTGCTGCCGATGCTAATCGCCCCTTTATCGTTAAAACGCAATATGGTGCTATTCAAGCTTTAGGTACACGCTTTATTGTTAATCACCGTGGCGAATATCAAACGCAACTCACGATGCTTGAATCGAAAGTGAAAGTATTCTCAGTGAAAGGCAGCGCAACTAAGAATGCTGTATTAGATGATAGCGTTTCACCCATTATTAGCGCAGGCGAACAAATTAAATTAAACAATAGTGGTTTAAGTAACATCACCACTATTGATACCACTATGCAAGAGAACCGATGGCAGCATCATCAATTACTCGTGCATAACTGGTCGTTGTCTGAAGTACTTACCGAGCTTAATCGCTTTCATACCAGTTATATTCATTTTGATGCCGCCAGCTTGCAGCACATTAAAGTATCAGCGGTATTACCGTTAGATAAACCAGACCAAGCCTTAGCGTTACTAAACGCTAACTTTTCTACCATTGAAGTTAGCCAATTTACTCCTTGGTTAACTGTGGTTAAAAGTGTGGAAAAAAATGTAGATAAAAAAATTAATTAAATTTTTCTGCTTAATAACGATATTAAAAACTAGATCCGATTTCAAAACGCTATCAGCATAATTTCATGACATAAAATTAAAAAATAATTTCCGCTTTTGCTAAGCGGCTCGTCAATTAAGGTAAGAACTTTACTTAGCTATGTTGAAATTATTAGGAGTTTCTACTTTTCATGAAATTATTATCACTAACACCACTGGCAATTGCCATTCGCTATGCGTCGCTCGCTGCTGTTGCCGGCACAAGTTTAACGGTATCTGCCGCTGCTACGGTATCAACCGCTGAAAAAGCTCATCATTATACTATTCCTGCCAGCGGTTTATCGGTTGCTTTAAACCGTTTTGCTCAAAAGGCTAGTGTTTCAATTGTTATGAATGAAGCGCAATTAAAAAGCCTTAATACTCAAGGTTTACAAGGTCGCTATAGTATCAGCCAAGGCTTTGCCAAATTACTGAAAGGTTCAGGCTTTCAAGCAAAAAAAATAGCAGCTGGCTATACAATTAATAAAGCCTCGCAGGACGATCACAATGTCGCCGGAACTTTAGCATTAACCACAGTTGGCAATGAAGGCAGTTTTGGTGATGCGCCAGCAGAAGAGGGCGGTTTTAAAGCACAGTATCAAACCACCGCCACCAAAATGGCAATGTCGTTAAAAGAAACGCCACAGGCAATTTCGGTGGTAACCCGAGACTCTTTAGATGCTCGGCAGGTGATGGATTTAGCAACCGCTGTTGAGCTAACCGCAGGTACTAGCAATAGTGGAGACGGTGGTGGATCCTTTCCTGGGCCAGGGGCTTTTGCTGGCCGTGGCCAACATGAACAAAAATTCGTTTTACGTGGTCAACCGAGTGATGTTCGAACTGACGGTTTTAGAACTACTGGGATTTATGGCTCAAGCAGTGGTGTTGATATGGCCGTTTTTGAACGAGTTGAAGTAGTTAAAGGGCCGGCAGGTTTTTATGGTCAAGGTTCGTTAGGTGGCTTTATTAATCAGGTACGTAAAAAACCGCAAGCCGAATTTGCTGCAAGTGTGTCTGCTCATATTGGTTCTTTTGATAGTTATCGTACACAAGGCGACATCACTGGCGCGTTAACTGATGATGAAAATATCCGTGGTCAACTTACCATGCTGTATGATAACTCTGGTGCTTTTGTTGGCGATTTGGAGAGTGAACGATTTTTATTGGCTCCTAGTGTAGAGTTTATCGTAAATGAAAACACTCAGGTGTTAATGCAGTTTCTGTATCAAAAAGATCAATTTGATTCTTATCCGGGCGTACCGATGAACTTAGTCGGCAATGAACTAGAGTTATATGATGGGCTTTCATCTCGTACAACTCTCTATGGTAAAACCGGTGATAAATCAACGGTTGAAATAGCGGAAGCTAATGTCACGGTTAAACATCAATTATCCGATCAATGGTTAGCCAGTTTATTATTGCAAAGTGCCAAAAGGCAGCAAAATGTTGTGCAAGGGAATTCTGGCTCTGTTTATGATGGTTTTCTATATAACTCTAGTGATCGTGATGATTGGAATCGAGAAAGTTGGGCGGGAGAATTACGGTTAGAAGGTAGTTTTGAAGCTTTCGGGTTTGAGCATCAAGCTTTAATTGGGTTAGAAAAAAATGCTCAAAACAGACAACGTGAAAATGCCGCCTCATATACTTATATAGGTGATCCAAATACGTTTGATGGTGATTTTTCTGATTACCGATTTATCCCCGCTGAAGAAATGCCTACGGCTTTTGATAAAGATGAAAAAATAGAAAATCAGGCCGTTTATGCGCAGGTTATGTTGAGCGTATATGAACGTACAAAACTATTACTGGGCGCGCGTTATGATGATAATTACCAGCGCGTAATTGCATCTTACCCAACTGGTTTGGGTACCGCTTACAGGGATGAAAAAAACAATAAAAAATTAACATATCGCGTTGGTTTAACGCAAATCGTTAATGATAATATTTCAGCGTATGGTATTTATGCGACTTCATTTTTACCGACTATGTCAGCAGGAAAAGATGAGATTCTTGACCCACAAATCGGTGATGGCTTTGAGTTAGGCCTCAAAACCGATTGGTTTGATGACAAGCTTGCAGTCACGCTTGCCGCTTATCGACAAGAACTTGATAATCGGCCTATTACTGATCCTGAAAGTAGAACGGACGACTTGCAAGGCACCTATTCAATGTCTGCCGGTTTACACCGTACAGACGGGCTTGAATTGGAAGTTACCGGTTCGCCTTTCCCTGGCTTAACCCTTGCGGGAGCAGCTTCATGGATGGACAATGAATTTACCGAAGAAGGTGATAATCAAGGCTTATCAATTGATGGGTCAGTTGACCAACAATTTAGCTTATATGCTAATTATGAATGGCAACAAGGGCCGTTAACTGGTTTTTCGCTTGGCGCAACACTCGTCAGAGTTGGTGACAGAAAGTTCTTGAGTACTAACGCTCAATTTGAGACGGTACAAGCTAATCTAGATGGCTATCAACGAGTTGATTTAAATGTATCTTATACAGGCATAAAAAACTGGAATATGAACTTGTTGGTTCGTAATGTTACTGACGAAAATTATATCGATGCAGCAAATGGTAATTTATACACTGGCTATTATTTTGGTTCACCACGAGCTGCAATGTTTAAAGTAACTTATAATTTTGAATAAATAACAAATTAACGGGAAAAAGAACGAAAATAAAGGGTAGTCATAATTAAGATATTGATATCATTGTTGGTTATTATTAGTTGTGGCTGTCCCTTTTATGCTGCCTTTTATGCTTTATGTCGGTTTAATAACAAAAAAGAACAACAAAGTTTTGAAGAGATTGTTGAATACTGGGTGAAAGCACATTCAAAAATTGAAATTACAGTAATAGGGTTAATAAAAGATGTTATTAACCCTGTAAATAAAAGAAAATATCCAGACTCACCGGTAAATGGGTTTCTGAACTTTGGTTTGACTCTTGAGAAGCTAAACAGAAGTATTTAGCTCCCTGTTGGACTAAAACTTGTGAGTATGTAGCCAACATTTTCAAAAATGTAGCTGTTACCTATGCCAGCGAAATAAAGAAATATTAAACGATAGAACCAGATTAATCGTTCAATATCTAGGCTGGCTCCTTAACCTTTTCTTTGTTAACTGGGCTGATGAGCAGTTTACCTTTGGTTATCCGGGTAATGGTTTGTTTGTAACTTCTTTGGGTCGTTATTGTTTTACCGTCAATTTCAAATTGGACACCTTGTTGTAATATCCGTGCAGACTCAATACTTGCCTTGGCCAAAAATTCAGAAATCTCTTGGTCAGCGCTTAACTTCTGAGCTTGAATATTAACCACTACTTGTATTTTTTTATCAACATTGCGTTTTAACTGTTGCAAGAGTTGCTGCTTTTTTTCGCCGCTATCCAAATGGCCAACTTTTTCGTGAGCAGCCAGTAAACGTTTTAATAATTCATGCTCTTGTTGCAACAATTTATTAATCTTTTTCGCGTGTTGGCGCAACTCAGGCAGGGCACCTTCAATGGTGAGAGTGGTTTTGTTGCCTGAATTTCCCCCGAGTTCAACCGCAGAAATCTTTTGGCCAGCAAGCACTGAGCCTCCAGATAAGGTGCCTTTTGTGCCGGTGGCATTTGCTACCGTCACATTCCCCCCCGCCTGAACAGTACTGTGAAGAATATGAGTAGCGGCAATGACATCATCGCCGCTACTTATGTCACAATATTGAATGAATCTTGCGTTAACACTGCCGCCCGCTTTGATTGAACAGGTGAATTCATGGTCATTAGACTTGTCTTTCTTACCAACAATGCCATTGGCTACGGTAATATTGCCAGTGGCCTCAAGTGTTGCTGAGTTAACTGCACCGCCCACCGTTATATTGCCATTGGAAAACACTTTCAAACCTTCACAGACATCGCCCGAGATCAAAACGCTTCCTTCAAATCGAACGTTGCCAAAGCCAACATCAACGTTATCAATGACCAGCACATCGTCAATAGTGACACCAGCATCGAAGGGGCGGGGAATACCAACGCGAGCCGCAATTAACAGATCAGGGTCGGCGCTGCTAATCACTGTGCCGTCACCAATAACAAATTCGTGGAGCTGACCGCTTATCGGTGCTATCGGTTCACCTAATACGCTAATGCCTGGTGTACCCGGCGTCGGCGGATGGCGGCGGATAAGTTCAGTATCGAGCTTGACCGTTAATATATCGCCCAGTTCATGCATGTCGACCTTACCATGGCTGCCTTTTTTCGGTGTTAACGAGCGCTGCTCCATGGTGTCTACTAGTAACTCAAAACGTGAATCTTGACCGTCAATAGCTAAAGTACCAGAAAGAATATGGAAGCGACTTTTGGTGCCTGCTTCAGCCGCATTAGCAGCGGTTATAAACTCCTCTAAGCCGTCTTCGTGGATCGACTGAGTTAAATTGTGCTGGGATAAAACCACTAAAATATCTGAAATATCCACGAACTTACCGCAGTAAGGTGCGGTAATGGCTGCATACGCTTTCATTTCATCGTCAGAAAACTCGATATCGATTTTGGCGTTAATTTTCTTGACAATGACTAAGCTCTCGATTTGAGATTCATCGTCTTGCTGGTCAGACTCTTTGCTCGCTAAGTTGATTAAATCAGTAGCCTTGATAATATTATCATCGACTTTGAACCAATCTGAAACGTCACTACGGCCTATTAATTGGTATATTTCGACGGCCTTTATTTCACTTTCTCTTGATTGTATCTTGATTGAGACTTCGGTTTTGTCAGGTGACAATATCAGGTCGTCATCTGTCAACATAAGCTGATTTCCTATAAATTATCGAATTTAATGCATCGTGAACGAATTATGTTAGCGTAAATCGAACCAGAAAACTATGCGCTTTGGCAGAGAAATAACCTCAATAACATATTAATTGTCATAGTGATGTAATGGTTATGTCGTCAAGCAATATTGGGTTAATTACGATGAGATAGGTCGTGAAATAGCGCAATATGTGAGTTTATTACTGGCGGAACGAAGCTCGCGTGGGCAAAACGCTTGATTTAATCAATGACGTTAACCTTTCATACAATTTACTTATCGTAACGACTTGTTGTCTATTAACTTTAACTTCGATTCAAAAGTGACCGCTAATAGGTTGGAAATCAACCGGTTTGGTGGTTATGTAGTCGAATAATAAAAAACGGGTTAATTTTTGTTATTTAAGCTAAACTACAACTTAACAATATAGTGTGATCTGAACCAGAAAATCGGATTAATCACCTTTTTTATGCATATATAACTACCCTCTCAGTGTGATTGGGGTTATACTTTGCGCCCTTTTTTACTAGTCGGTACCCAATAATATGTCAGAAACATCCATCACCTTTAGCGACCTTGAGCTCGCAGAGCCACTTCACAAAGCACTTGCTGATTTAGGATACGAATGTCCTACACCAGTGCAAGCAGCGGCTATTCCGCCAATGCTAAAGGGCAAGGATGTCATGGCGTTAGCACAAACGGGTACGGGCAAGACAGCTGCTTTTGCATTACCTTTGTTAAGCAAAATCGATGTAAACTTATGCAAAACACAAATCTTAGTAATGGCGCCAACGCGTGAACTTGCTATTCAGGTAGCTGAAGCGTTTCAAGCTTACGCACGTTACATCAAAGGTTTCCATGTGTTACCAATCTACGGCGGCACTCCTTACCCGCTACAGATCAAAGCACTTAAACGTGGTCCTCAGGTTATCGTTGGTACTCCTGGTCGTTTATTAGATCACTTGAACCGTGGTACGTTGAAGCTTGATAGTGTCATGGCTATGGTACTTGATGAAGCTGATGAAATGTTGCGTATGGGTTTCATCGAAGACGTTGAAACAATGATGAAGGCTACGCCTGCTAGC
Organism: Gammaproteobacteria bacterium; assembly: GCA_013214945.1. Taxonomy (NCBI): domain Bacteria; kingdom Pseudomonadati; phylum Pseudomonadota; class Gammaproteobacteria; species Gammaproteobacteria bacterium. The sequence continues at coordinate 18,790 of JABSRT010000030.1, read as the reverse complement.
AAGCAAACTGCTTTATTCTCTGCAACAATGCCTGATGCAATCAAGCGTATTGGTAACAGCTACATGAGAGAGCCTGAATTTATCAAGATTGAATCAAAAACGGCAACGGTTGAGAACATCGATCAGCGTTACTGGTTTGTTCGTGGTAATACTAAGATGGAAGCCCTAACGCGTATTCTTGAAACTGAGACTTACGACGGCGTAATCATCTTCTCTCGTACTAAAACGATGACAGTTGAAATTGCTGAAAAGCTTGAAGCTCGTGGTTACAGTGCTGCGGCAATCAATGGTGATATGACTCAGCAATTGCGTGAGCGCACGATTAACCGTTTGAAGAGTGGCGGTTTAGATATTCTAGTGGCGACTGATGTTGCTGCTCGTGGTCTAGATGTACCTCGTCTTGATTTAGTTATCAACTACGATATTCCATATGATGCTGAATCTTATGTTCACCGTATTGGCCGTACTGGCCGTGCTGGTCGTAAAGGTAGCGCTATCTTGTTCGTTGCTCCACGTGAAAAACGCATGCTTTTCACTATCGAGAAACTTACACGTCAAAAGATTACAGAAATGAACTTGCCGAGCCGTGATGATGTTGCAGCTAAGCGTATTACTAGTTTCCGTGAAACATTAGACGAAGTAATCAAGTCTGAAGATTTGACTTTCTACCGTGAGTTGAGCCAAAAGATTGCTGCTGAAGATGAAGCAACCGTTGAAGAACTAGCTGCTGCATTATTATTTATGGCTCAAAAAGACAAGCCATTAATTTTGCCACCTGAGCCAGTACGTGCTCCACGTCGTGATCGTGAAGAATTTGATCGTGATGCAAACGGTGGCCGTGGTCGTCAAGATCGTGGTGACCGTCCTAGTCGTGGTGACCGTCCTGATCGTGGTGATCGTCCTAGCCGTGGTGACCGTCCTGAACGTGGCGACCGTCCTGAGCGTAGTCGTCAACCTCGCAGCAATGTCAATATGGATACTTTCCGTCTTGAAGTTGGTCGTGATGACGGTATTCAAGTTAAAAATGTTGTTGGCGCAATCGCTAACGAAGGTAACTTAGACAGCCAATTCATCGGTGGCATTCGTTTACACGATAGCTACACTACTGTTGAATTACCTGCAGATATGCCAAAAGAGACTTTAGATCATCTTTACAAAGCATTTGTATGTTCTAAGCCAATGAAGCTAAGCAAAATGGCTTCTGGTACATTACCTGATAGCCGTCCACCACGTCGCAGTGCTCCACGTGACGACAGTCGCGGTGATAGCCGTGGCCCACGTGAAGGTCATCGTGGTCAGCGTGATAATAACCGTGGCCCACGTCGCGATTAAATCATAGCTAATAAATTGCGCTAACGCGCCATAAAAATGCCCACTTTAAGTGGGCATTTTTGATCAAGTAGCCTGATGATAAATTAACATTTGTTGCATTTTATCTAATGGGGTAGAATTAGCGCCCTAATTGACCCTCTACGTTTGATGGTCTGTGGAAATAGCGTGTATTTACGCCGTAAAATTCAGGCGATAAAGAGTATTAATAAATGATACAAGTGATCTTTGGTATAGATCACCACTGTTAAAAGGACGAATAATGTCAGAACAAAACCCAGTTACAATTACACTGCCAGATGGTAGCCAACGCTCTTTCGAGCAAGCGGTCTCTATTATGGAAGTTGCGATGGATATCGGGCCAGGTTTAGCCAAAGCCTGTGTTGCCGGTAAAATTAATGGCCAATTAGTGGATGCCTGTGAATTAATCACCGAAGATTCTACAATTGCCATCGTGACCGCGAAAGACGATGATGGGTTAGAAATTATTCGTCACTCATGTGCGCACCTTATTGGACACGCGGTTAAGCAATTATGGCCCGACGCTAAAATGGCGATTGGCCCTACCATCGATAACGGTTTCTATTACGATATCGACATGGACCATGCTTTATCAGTTGACGATCTGGCTAAACTTGAAAAGCGCATGAAAGAGCTGGCCAAGAAAAACTACGATGTTATTCGTAAAAAGGTTTCAGTTAGCGAAGCACGCGCTGTTTTTGAAGAACGTGGTGAAAGCTATAAAATTGAAATTATTGATACGCTAACACCGGATCAACGACCTGGTCTATATCATCACGAAGAATATATTGATATGTGTCGTGGCCCTCATGTGGCAAATATGCGTCACTGTCAAAATTTCAAAATTATGAAAGTAGCAGGTGCCTATTGGCGCGGCGACTCTAAAAACAAAATGCTGCAACGTGTTTACGGCACCGCTTGGGCAGACAAAAAAGCACTTAAGGCATACTTAAAGCGCTTAGAAGAAGCTGAAAAGCGCGACCACCGTCGTATTGGCAAGCAACTAGACTTGTACCATATGCAAGAAGAAGCACCCGGAATGGTATTCTGGCATAACGATGGCTGGACAATTTTCCGCGAATTAGAAACCTTTATTCGTGAAAAGCTAACTGAATATGATTACCAGGAAGTGAAAGGTCCACAGATAATGGATCGTTCAATGTGGGAAAAATCAGGTCACTGGGACAAATACAGTGATGGTATGTTTACCACCAGTTCAGAGAATCGTGATTATGCGATTAAACCAATGAACTGCCCAGGTCATGTTCAAATCTTTAATCAGGGTTTAAAATCGTACCGTGATTTACCGTTACGAATGGCTGAATTTGGTTCGTGTCACCGTAATGAGCCATCTGGCGCTTTACATGGTCTAATGCGCGTACGTGCGTTTACTCAAGATGATGCTCATATTTTCTGTACACCTGATCAAATTCTTAGTGAAGTCACTTCGTGTATTAAAATGGTTTTCGATTGTTATGAGACCTTTGGTTTTGACGATATTCGCATTAAACTTTCAACTCGCCCTGAACAGCGTGTTGGCAGTGATGAAGTTTGGGACAGCGCAGAAGCTTCATTAAGAGATGCTTTAATCGCCAATAACCTAGAATATGATCTGCAACCGGGCGAGGGCGCATTTTATGGTCCTAAAATCGAATTTACTTTGCATGATTGTCTAGGTCGTGCGTGGCAATGTGGTACAATACAGCTTGATTTCTCGATGCCTGAACGTTTAGACGCAACTTTTGTTGCTGAAGACAATGAACGGCATACGCCAGTGATGATTCACCGAGCAATTTTAGGATCTTTAGAACGCTTCATCGGTATTTTAATCGAAGAGTATGCGGGTAAATTTCCGACATGGCTTTCACCAACTCAGGTTGTGGTAATGAATATTACCGACAAACAGAGTGAATATGTCACAGAAATCGTTAATAAATTGAAATCTTTTGGAATTAGAGCCAAATCGGACTTGAGAAATGAGAAGATAGGCTTTAAAATCCGTGAACATACTTTAAAGCGGGTACCTTACCAAATCGTCATTGGCGATAAAGAGGTCGAAGCAAAAGAAATTGCTGTTCGAACTCGTAACGGTGTTGATTTAGGGAAAATGTCAATAGAGTCTTTCCTAGACACCTTACAAAACGAGATTAACAGCCGTAGTCTACAACAACTGGAGGAATAACTGATTAAAGGCGCAAGAAGAGGACAAGTGCAAAAAAAGAATTTGCACCAAATAAACGGTGAAATCACCGCAAGTGAAGTTCGTTTAACTGATGCTTCAGGAACACCTGTTGGTATTGTTACACTTCGCGAAGCTATCGCTTCTGCTGAAGAAGCTAATTTGGATTTAGTTGAAATTAGTCCAAATGCCGAGCCTCCTGTCTGTCGTGTAATGGACTATGGTAAATATATTTTCGAGAAATCGAAAAAAGACAAAGAACAGCGTCAAAAAAATAAGCAGATCCAGTTAAAGGAAATAAAATTCCGCCCTGGAACTGACGAAGGCGATTATCAGGTAAAACTACGCAACCTGAATCGCTTTATCGAAGACGGCAACAAAGTGAAAGTTACACTTCGTTTCCGTGGTCGTGAGATGGCACACCAAGGTTTGGGCACTAAGCTATTGAATCGTATTAAAGCTGATTTAGCTGAACTGACCAACGTGGAGTCTTTTCCTTCAATGGAAGGTCGCCAAATGGTGATGGTACTTGCACCGAAAAAGAAGTAGTTAAGGCAACTCAAGTTGCAAAATAGTGGCTTAGCTTGCTAAGCCACTATTTTTGTACGCCTTACTACCTACTATTAACCCAATGCGAAGTAGAAGAAATATAATGCCTAAGATGAAAAGCAACAAAGGCGCTGCAAAACGTTTCAAAAAAACGGGTTCTGGCGGCTTCAAGTTCAAACATAACCACCTTCGTCATATTTTGACTAAGAAAAGCACTAAGCGTAAGCGTCAATTGCGTGCTAAAGGTATGATCCATAAAGTGGACGTTCCTTCTATCAACCGCATGTTACCTTTCGCATAGTCGAAGTTATTGGAGAATTTGAAAAATGCCTAGAGTAAAACGTGGTGTAACGGCTCGCGCGAGCCACAAGAAAGTATTAAAGCAAGCTAAAGGTTATTACGGCGCACGTTCACGTGTTTATCGTGTAGCGTTCCAAGCTGTAACTAAAGCTGGTCAATATGCTTACCGTGACCGTCGTCAGCGTAAACGTCAATTCCGTCAACTTTGGATTGCTCGTATTAATGCTGCATCTCGCCAGAATGGTCTATCTTACAGCCGTTTCATCAACGGTCTTAAGAAAGCATCTATCGAGATCGATCGTAAGATCCTAGCTGATATCGCTGTATTCGATAAGTACGCATTTAGCGTTCTTGTTGAGAAAGCGAAAGCTGCTATTTAATTCATCTTTTTGATTTAAAGTGAAAAGGAACCTTCGGGTTCCTTTTTTTGGTTTAAAGCAGTTACAATACTCATTATATATTTAATCTAGAGTGTTGTTATGACTGTTACCCGAAGCCAATTATTGGCTTACTTAGACCAAACCCTTGCCCCTTCAAAAATAAAAGACTATTGCCCTAATGGTCTGCAGGTTGAAGGTACTGACAGTATTACCAAAATTGTTACTGGTGTAACCGCCTCACAAGCCTTAGTTGATGCCGCTGTCGCTGCTGGCGCAGATGCTTTATTGGTTCATCATGGCTATTTCTGGAAGGGCGAATCACCCGTTATTACCTCGCTTAAACGCAATCGTATTAAAGCCTTGCTTGATGCCGACATCAACCTTATCGCTTATCACTTACCGTTAGATATTCACCCGACCTTGGGCAATAATGCGCAATTGGCTAAATTGTTTGGCATTGAAAATACTACGGGCTTAGAGGCCGGTAATCCACAAAGTGTCGCGGTAAAAGGTAACTTAATAACGCCAACGACCGTAGCCGAGTTTGGTCAAGTGATTGAGCAGCAACTTGGTCGGACACCACTGATTGAAGGTGCTAACGATAAATTGATCAAAACGGTTGCTTGGTGCAGTGGCGGTGGCCAAAGTTTTATTGAAATGGCTGGAGAGCAGGGCATTGATGCCTTTGTTAGTGGTGAAGTGTCAGAGCAAACGATTCATTTAGCGCGTGAATATGACATTGCTTTTTTTGCCGCCGGTCACCACGCCACTGAGCGTTATGGAATCAAAGCCTTGGGGCAACATTTAGCCAAACAATTTTCAGTTGAGGTTGAATTTATTGACATTGCCAACCCGGCTTAATATTTTATGATTGAAGTTTTTCAGCAAATTGTTATGCTAGTTTAAAGATTATACCAATTGCATTAAATTTATGACCTAGTTGTGCGTGGAGACAATTAATTTAGACAAGGCGCTCGATTGAGTAATAGTAAGCTATTAGGAATGAGAGCAACGCAGGCTAGATGGGTTTGATCAAGCACCGATGATCACTTAATTAATGAGATTGGTATTAGCCCTGTGATCATGGACATTCACCGGGTTAATCAATTTAATACCAATTCCGTTAAATTATCAAAATTGGTATAAGTTGTGGTTAACCGCATTAATCTAAAGATTGTCAGATCAACTGATAGCAGTACGAATACAAGGGAATGTAAAGTGCATCAAGAATTAATAGACCAGATAGCGGAGTATCTCCCTGAGAAAAATATGCAGATAAAGTTAACTGACTTTATTGCAGAAATAGATTATTGCTATACTCAAGCCGATGCTAAGCAGCAAGCGCTTGAATATTTATTATGTTCGGCCCAAGCAACGCTCGACTCTACCACTACTGCCATTATCGTTACCGATCGCAAAGGCAATGTCACTCGCTTAAATCACAAAGCAACATTTTTGTTGGCCCAATTACGGGTTGATGAACCGCAGAATATATTTAGTCAGTTAGCGCCAAGTATCGTTGATTATCCGGATGTTTTACAAAGTTTTAGTCAGGTTTTTCGTTCAGGTCAAGCGCGTGCAGAGTTGGTTGTAACGTTAACCTATGGCCGAATGTTCGAGATTGTCTCACTACCTCAATGTGTCAAAGGCGCCGTGGTCGGACGGGTGTGGAACATTACCGAAGTCACCAAATTACGCTCTAAAGAGCGTCAAGTTTACTTCATGGCCTACCACGATTCTTTAACCAAATTGCCAAATCGGCTTAAATTAACAGAACATTTAAAAACTGCAATCAGCCAAGCTGCGGTATCAAGAACGCGCCTAGCGGTGATTTTTATCGATCTTGATGGCTTTAAATACGTCAATGATACGTTAGGCCACGACAGTGGTGATGTGTTGTTAATTGAAGCTGCTCGGCGAATTGGTGCGCACCTTACGTCTGATGACTTATTGTCACGCCATGGCGGTGATGAATTTATTTTGCTGTTAAACAACATTGCTAGCGACGCAGAAATAGAATCTCGTGCTGAAGCGATCAGACAAAGCTTATTACCCGTAGTAACCATCGCAGGTCAGGAAGCTTATGTGTCTGGCAGTATTGGTGTTGCTACTTTCCCAGAACATGGTAGAGATTACAGTAGCTTAATTAAACACGCAGATTTAGCAATGTACCAAGCGAAACGCTTGGGGCGTAACAATTGTCAGTTTTTTACATCAGCCTATGCACTCGATGGCAACGTTCGGATGCTGTTGATTACAAAATTAAAGAAAGCAGTTTACAACAATGAAATAGAGACGGTATATCAGCCAATTATCGATGTTGTAAATTGTAAAATTACCGCGCTAGAAGCAACATTTAAGTGGCGTCAGCGCGATGGCAGTTTTATACCGCTTAATGATTTCTTGTCGATTGCGATAGACACTGAATTAATTATTCCAATGACAGAGCGAATTATTAATCAAGCTTGCCTGCAAATGGTCTTGTGGAATGAGTTAGGCCATGACAACTTAACAGTAACCTTTAATCTGTATCCTGCACATTTTAAAAATACTGGATTAGTCGGCCACATAGCTAACACGCTCAAATCAACCGGGCTGGGCGCCGAAAAATTGGTGTTACAAATAAAAGACATTGAAACCGCGGTACAATACGACAGTAGCAATGAGTTATTAGCGAACTTAGATCGGCTTGGGGTTCAGATTATAGCGAGTGATTTTGGCTGTAGTGTTACGTCGATGAACCATTTTACGACATTGCCGATTAGTGGGGTCAAGCTAGCAGATAATTGTGTTGGCAATGTGCTTAAGTCAGACAAACATCGCTTGTTAGTTCAGGCACTAATTGCCATGAGCAAAACGATGGGCTTTACAATTTCCGCCAGTGGCATTACAAATCTTGGTCAGCAAAAATTATTAGAACGTTATGGTTGTTCAGTGATGCAGGGCTCACTGTTTGGCCCACCGCAAAACAGTGAGCTAATCAGTACGAAGTTATTTAAGCAATTGCCTGAGTTGGCGCCATAACGCGACTTGGCAATTAACCTTTAGCCATTCTTGCAGCCGATGCGTCGGCTAAATCGGCTAATAAAGTCTCAGTATCACCCCAATGGATGCAAGCATCGGTAATGCTTTGGCCATAAACTAACGGCTGACCCTCAATCACTTTCTGATTGCCTTGCTCAATAAAGCTCTCGGCCATGATGCCCGATATTTGGCGGCTACCTTCGCGCATTTGCGCCATGATATCTTTGGCAACGAGTAACTGATTAGTATGAAGCTTTTGGCTGTTACCGTGGCTAAAGTCAATCACTACTGCTGGGCGCAGTTCGGCTTCATTTAAACGAGCACAAGCGTGTGCAATGTGCTGTGCACTATAATTTGGCTCTTTACCGCCACGCAGGATCACATGACCAAACGGGTTGCCATGGGTGCGGTAAACTGTCATTTGGCCATCTTTATCCGGAGAATAAAAGATATGGGGTACTTGAGCTGCACGCACCGCATCAATCGCAATCTTGGTATTACCATCGGTACCATTTTTAAAGCCAACAGGGCATGAAAGCGCTGAGGCCATTTCACGGTGAATTTGGCTTTCAGTGGTACGAGCCCCAACAGCGCCCCAACAGATTAAATCAGCAATATATTGACCATTGACCATGTCTAAAAATTCGGTGGCAATTGGCATGCCCATTTCAGAAATATCGACTAAAAGTTTACGCGCTAAACGCAGACCTTTGTTCGCTTTGTATTGGCCATTTAAATCAGGATCACTAATTAAGCCTTTCCAACCAACAATGGTACGAGGCTTTTCAAAGTAAACACGCATTGTAATGACTAAACTGTCTTTATATTGCTGTTGCAACACAGTTAAACGTTTGGCGTAGTCAAGTGCAGCAGCGGTATCGTGAATAGAACAAGGGCCGATAATAACCAATAAACGATCATCGGTACCATCGATAATGGCTTCAATCTCACGACGGTTCTGAATGAGCGTTTGGGCGGCACTGTCAGACAATGGAAATTCTAGGGCTAATTGACTAGGGGTGATCACCCGATCGATATAGGTGGTTCTTAATTCATCTGTTTTTATTGGCATTATTATAAGTACGATTAATTTAACTGGCTCAACCTTAACCTACTCAGCCAGTATTTTAAAGCCGTAAGCTCACAAAACTCGGCATCAATGCCGAGTCTTTTGGCTAGATCGACAATTTCATATTGTCAGCTAAGCAAGCGTTAGAACATTTTACGTTTTAGTCCGCTGATATCGATGATTTTTGCGGTTATTTCTTCAACACTATGCTTAGTAGTATCAATGAATGGGATGCGTTCGCGGCGGTAAAGCATCTCAACCTCTTTAACTTCAGCACGGCATTGTCTTAACGAGGCATATTTACTGTCGGCTCGGCGCTGAGTTCTTATTTCATGCAGTCTGAACGGGTCGATAGTCAGGCCAAATATTTTGCTTTTATTTTTCTTAAGCTCTGCCGGAAGTTTTAGATTGTCCATATCTTCGCAAATAAACGGGTAGTTGGCCGTAGCAATGCCAAACTGCATTGCTAAATAAAGACTGCTTGGTGTTTTGCCACAGCGGGACACGCCAACCAAGATTATTTCAGCTTTATCCAGATGCTTTAAACTAATGCCATCGTCGTTATCAAGCGAGTAATTTATCGCGTCGATGCGAGCGCTATACGCTTCGTTCGCAATACCATGAGTGCGATGCGTTTTCGGCGCCGCTTTAGTGCCGAGCTGTTTTTCGAGCGGGGCCACAAAAGTGTTTAGAAAGTCATAACTGATGCCATTACAGCTTTCAATAATTTTTCGAATATTCTCATCGATTATTGAATGAAAAACCAGTGCTGGTTTCTCGGTAATACAACTGTCGTTTATTTGTTGTGCAACTTCAGTCGCTTTCGCAAGAGTCTCAACAAAGGGAATAGTAATTTGTTCAAACTCAATATCAAATTGAGAAAGGACCGCGTGACCCAATATTTCGGCGGTAATTGCCGTCCCATCAGAGATGTAAAAGACTTTACGCAAAATAATTTACCTGTCTGTAATAAAATTTAATTAAGAGTTATTCGTTTTTATGATTTACGGAACAAATTGTAGCAGTGTAGAATGCAACAAACCATATTATTAGATAGCCACATTAGTGAATTTGGAGATTGACGGTGCAAAAATATGTACTTTGGTATGAACAGCTTGGCATGAATGATGTTGAAGTTGTTGGCGGTAAAAACGCATCTTTAGGTGAAATGATCAGTAATTTGTCAAACGCAGGTGTTCAAGTACCGGGCGGTTTCGCGACAACAGCTGATGCATTCAATGAGTTTTTAGAAACCAGCGGTATCAACGAGAAAATTTATCTGTTGCTTGATGATTTAAATGTTGATGATTTAACGGCGCTGGCAAATGCAGGCAAGACAATTCGTCAATGGATTCTCGATACCCCGTTCCAGCCACAGTTTGAAGTGGCAATTGCCGAGGCTTATCAGCAGTTAGCTGATTCGTCAGCGGGTATGTCATTTGCGGTGCGTTCATCTGCGACCGCAGAAGATATGCCAGACGCATCATTTGCTGGCCAGCAAGAAACATTTTTAAACGTAGTCGGGTTAGACGCCGTACGTGAAGCGATTAAGCATGTTTTTGCTTCATTGTTTAACGACCGCGCAATTTCATATCGCGTTCATCAAGGTTATAGCCATCGCGGCGTTGCGTTATCAGCTGGTATCCAGCGGATGGTTCGCAGTGACATTGCGTCATCTGGCGTTATGTTTACGCTTGATACGGAATCTGGTTTTGACGATGTTGTGTTTATTACGTCGTCATGGGGTCTTGGCGAAATGGTCGTACAGGGCGCAGTTAACCCTGACGAATTCTACGTGCACAAGCCAACATTGAACGCTGGTCGTCCTGCTGTTGTTCGTCGTAACATTGGTAGTAAGCTCATTGAAATGGTTTACTCTGACGACACGAAGCACGGCAAGCAAGTTGTCATTAAAGACATTGAAACCGAGCGTTCACATCAGTTTTCGATTACCGATGCTGAAGTAACAGAGCTGGCTAAACAAGCCTTAGTTATTGAGCAACACTACGGTCGTCCAATGGACATCGAGTGGGCAAAAGACGGTAACGACGGTAAATTGTACATAGTACAAGCACGCCCAGAAACGGTTCGTTCACGCGAAAGCAGCAACATCATGGAGCGTTACTCGCTTAATGCTACCAGCACCGTTATTGCTGAAGGCCGTGCTATTGGTGGTAAAATCGGTTCGGGTCGCGTTAAAGTATTAGCGTCGATTGACGAAATGGACCGCATTGAGCCTGGCGATATCTTAGTAACCGATATGACCGATCCCGATTGGGAGCCAATCATGAAGCGCGCTTCAGCGATTGTGACTAACCGTGGTGGTCGTACGTGTCACGCTGCAATCATTGCGCGTGAGCTGGGTGTTCCTGCCGTGGTTGGTTGTGGCAACGCGACTGATTTAATCAAAGAAGGCCAATTTGTAACTGTGTCTTGTGCCGAAGGCGATACGGGTTACATTTATGACGGTGAGCTCGATTTCACGGTAACCTCGTCTGAAGTAAGCAACTTACCTGAGCTACCGCTTAAGATCATGATGAACGTTGGCAACCCCGATCGTGCGTTTGACTTTGCGCGTTTGCCACACGCTGGTGTTGGTTTGGCCCGCTTAGAGTTTATTATCAATCGCATGATTGGTATTCACCCGAAAGCCTTGATTAACTTTGACGATCAAGACGCCCGAACTCAACGTGAAATTACCGAATTAATCGCCGGTTACGCAAACCCAACTGAGTTTTACATTGCGAAACTGACCGAAGGTATTTCAACCTTGGCTTGTGCTTTCTCACCAGAGAAAGTTATTGTGCGGATGTCTGATTTTAAGTCAAACGAATACGCTAACCTATTAGGTGGCGAACGTTACGAGCCTGAAGAAGAAAACCCAATGCTGGGCTTCCGCGGCGCTTCTCGTTATTTGTCTGAAGACTTCAGAGACTGTTTCGCACTTGAATGTGAAGCACTAAAACGTGTTCGTAACGAAATGGGCTTTAATAACGTTGAAATTATGATCCCGTTTGTTCGTACCGTTGAAGAAGGCAAAGCCGTTATCGAACTACTGGCTGAGCACGGACTTAAGCGTGGCGAAAACGGCTTACGCATTATCATGATGTGTGAATTGCCTTCTAACGCGTTGCTTGCTGATGAATTCTTAGAACACTTTGATGGCTTCTCAATCGGATCTAACGATTTAACGCAGTTAACTCTGGGTCTAGATCGCGATTCTGGCATCGTGTCTAAATTGTTTGACGAGCGTAACCCTGCGGTTAAAAAGCTGTTATCAATGGCGATTCAAGCGGCCAAAGTCAAAGGTAAGTATGTTGGTATTTGTGGTCAAGGTCCGTCAGATCACGAAGACTTCGCAGCTTGGTTGGTTGAAGAGGGCATTGACAGCTTGTCACTTAACCCTGATACCGTACTGCCAACGTGGTTGTACCTTGCAGACAAGTTCCCTGCATAACGTACTAAGTATAAAAAATTACTACTTGGCGCTGTTCAAGTAGTAATCATAAAAAAGGCTGCCAAATTTGGCAGCCTTTTTTGATCTACATAACCTCAATTCTTAATAAGGGCTACCTATTATTACTGTTAATCATTAGATTTTCGCAATCACTTTAGCTAAACGGTCAATTGCCTCGCCCAGTTCCTGCGCAGTTGCATTGGTAAAGTTTAGGCGTAGTGCAGGCTCAACACCCGTTCGCTCTTGATAAAATACAGTGCTTGGCACAACCGCCACACCTTGTTCAAGTGCTGCTTGTGCTAAGGCAAACACGTCACACGGTGGCAACGACAACCAAATAAACATGCCGCCATCAACCGCATTAAACTGACACTGTGGTAATTTCTGTTTAATGTGCTCGGTTAATGCGAGGTAACGTGATTGATAAAGGTCGCGCAGGTTCGCTAAATGCTGATCAAAGCCTTGGTGCTGTAACAAATCAAGTAACACCGCCTGCATTGGCTGGCTCGAGTGTAAATCAGCCCCTTGTTTAATGCGGTTTAGCGGCTCAATCCAATCGGAGCGACCAGTCACTAATCCTAAACGAATGCCTGGGGTCGCTATTTTAGAAAATGAACGTAATACTAACGAGTTATCAGGGCAAAAGCTTGAGACTAACGGCAACTCTTGACCGGTAAATCTTAATTCGCGATAAGGCACATCTTCAATTAAAGCCACCTGATATTGTTGACACAGTTGCGCCACTTTTTGACGAACGCTAAGTGACCAACAAACCCCTGTTGGGTTATGGAAGTCTGGCACCGCGTAAAACATCGTTACTTTACTTTGTGCAAAACATTTTTCTAGCTCAGCTAAGTCCGGCCCTTGATCGTTTTGAGAAATACTTACAATATTTGCCTGTGCTAAACCAAATACCTGCAACGCACCAAGGTAGCTAGGCGCTTCCATTACTACAGTATCACCGGGGTTAAGAAATGCGCGAGAAATTAAATCTAATCCTTGCTGAGAACCGGTACAAACAATGGCATCGTGAGTCGTAGGTAATTGATATCGCTCGGTGAAAAAGTCGAGTAACGGCTGATAACCTGCGGTATTGCCATATTGAAACAAAGCCGTTTTCTCAGGTAATTGCGAAAGTGATTTAGCCATCAACGCTAAAGGAAACGTTGCATCGTCGGGTAAACCACCGGCCAACGAAATCACTCCAGGTGCATTCGATGCGCTAAGAATTTCACGGATATAAGACGGTTTTATTTGCTGTAATGATTTGGCTAATTGCATGGTGATAACTCGTGGCTTAATTTGTCTTAATCCTACGGCAGCTTGCACTTGTTGGCATGTCCGTTTATGCTCTACCGCATGTCCATTTATGCTATAAAGAACTATTTTGCCCACTGACCAACAAGTTTCACGGATTAATGATGTTTTATACCATATTCATCAAGATATCAGTCAGGAATTGCCAGCTGGTGAACTTGCGGCTATTGCAGCTTATTCAGAGCAACATTTCCATCGTTTGTTTAAAACAGTGGTCGGCGAATCTGTCCACGGCTACATTCGGCGTACTCGGCTTGAGTATGCCGCAAATCAATTAATGTTCGACAGCAACTGCTCTGTTTTAGACATTGCAACAAAGTCGGGCTTTTCTTCGGTTTCATCATTTAGCAGGGCGTTTAAATCAATCTTTACCATGGCCCCGGGCCAGTGGCGTTGCAATGAACAACAATGGCACGATTTTGCCTGTTTCGACGACAGTGAAATAGCAGCAAACTATCAGCGCATGGATAGCCTAGTGGTTCCTAACTGTGAATTACTCGAATTGCCACCACGCCATGTTGCTTATGTTCGTCATCAGGGCTACGACCGCTCGATTAAAGGGGCATGGCAAACGTTAAAGGCTTGGTCTAATGAACAAGAGCGGGACTTCTCGCAGCAGTTTGGCTTACATCACTCTAATCCTGCATGGGTTGAGCTTAAGCATTGTCGCTATGTAGCCTGTTTGGCGATTGACTCACCCATTCAACGCCGAGGCGTCGTTAATAGCATGACAATCCCCGGTGGGCTGTATGCGGTCTTTAAACTTGAAGGTAAATACGGCGAACTATTGCCACAACTGAGTAATATTTGGCAGCGTTGGTTACCCAGTTCTGGGTTTAAAATGTTATCAACCCCGTCTTATGTTCATTATCACCAGAACCAGTTCTTGAGTGAAGATGAAAAATATCAGTTAGATTTTTGCTTGCCGATTTCGTTGTATAAATAGGTTTAGTTGATTCAATACTTCACATTATTAATGAAACAGCAATAAAGATTAACGTCAACGCGATACAAGAATATATCTGCACGAATATTACCCCCTTCGGATTTGTAGCCATTTCGCACGCTTTGTATGGAAAGTCTGTTTTTTATTGCGTAATAACATGCTGTTACACAAATAATTGCTGCAAAGCGCGCATGCACGCTTTGTTTTGGTCATATTTCGCGCTCCCCACTGGTAATTTGTTGTTTTTAATAATACTCTTGGTTTAAATTTTTATTAAGGGTGCTTTGTAAGTGAGCATGCTTGATATACAAATGTTATGTTTTCTCAATAGGTTGTCATGATCAAACGAAGTACCAAACAAGAGTCAGCATTGATTGCTAGAAGAAATTTGGGATTAGATAGTGTATCTAAAAATGATCCTGGTTTTTCGTGCCAAGGAGTGGTCGGTGAATTTATTGGTTTATACCTTCGCTGTGAAGTTTTCGCGACAAAATTACAGCATTATTACCAAACAGATAAACAACCATTGCAGACGAGATTGAACACTCAAAGTCTCTCTAAATCACTTGAACATTTCAATTTGCACTTTAATTCGGAATCTTTACTTTTGATTTATAAAGGGGGATCTGGAAAGCGAGGTAGTAAGAGTGCTAGGCAGCTCAGAAATGGATATTTGCATGAGCTATCATCAGCGGATAAAAATGAAATCGAGCAACAGCACTCTGAATATGTGAAATTAATGAAGCGTTTTTTAGATCTTCGGCTAAAAACATAACAAGGCATTTAAACGGAAACTATGAGTAAGATTGAAGAAATAATTAAAGTATCAGCGAGTCTGCATGACGAAGTTGATCGTTCTGCTTTCATAGGTATCGCGACCGAATTTGTGGCAACTTTAGATGATGACTCAGTTCTAAAAGTTCTCGATATTGAAACAAAGCGTAAAAAATACAATTGGAAGTCAGGGAGTCTCTTTTTTAAGTGTAAAGATGCAGGCGTCGAAGACTGTTTAGCATCAATGCAAGAAATTGGACTTGCTTTGCCAGAATGCGATTTTTTCTCAGGAGACATAGAGAAAAACACGATAAAACCTGAACTTCAGATAAAAAAATCAGAATACAAAATTATATACGGATCTCCAGAAGAAATATCATTTCAAGTAACTGAGATCTTGGAAATGGAAGGATGGCGAATTTGGGGACCACCGTTGCCATATGGCAGTTACCTTGCTCAATCAGTCGTTAGAGAAGTAAAAGTTTTCGCATGGAAAGGCATTGACTATCCGTATGAAAATCACTTTAAAGAGCTATACGATAAACTTTCAGATATTTCGGAAAATGAAATAAGTTGGGAACTGGAAAGGCATTTGAAGCCACTTAGGATTCAAAATCCGTTGCTTTCGAGCGTGGCGGTTCAAGTCCGCCTACCGGTACCATTTCTTTGCAAAAACATCAACCGACCATCGAGTCGGTTTTTTTGTGTCTAAAATCCCCCACTCCTTTAAACGTTTGTCCTGTTAATTAATTTTGTCCCCCTACTGACTCTACTTGTTTTGATACGAGGATAGGCTGTTCTATCTTCAAATATGGCTATTGAAGCAATGTGTAATTATCGCATTGGGGAAAGCGCTAATTGCAAAGCAGTGAAAACCACAAACGGAACATCCATATTTGATTTACCAAATTTTTAATGCCATTTACTTCTATATTTGTTGTTGGTTGTAGGTAAGTCTGTATAGTCAATGGCTTACGAGTTGTTTTAACGGTGTTAGTTCACATCCAATATACAAGTTGGGTGTGAATAAGATGCCTGGTTTCTATTTGGTAAATTGGGATTGGAGAGCAAAGATTGTTTAATCTATTAATATCACATGACCCTGAAAGTTGGGACTCTACCCAATATGAATGGGATAGAAGCCGATCCGCTGTAGAGTATACCGCTGATGAAATTAGCGAGCGATATAAGTTCTTTGATGATAAAGCAATTGAAGAATTAAAAAGTTTTCCAACATTATTTGTTACTGAAAATGAGGCAACGGAATCTCGAATAGGTTACATAACCAATATTCGCTTGAGGAGTAGGTCTGTTGTCATCGATTATGAATTCGACCCAATATTACCTTCTCTTCCAGTTGGCGCTATTGAAGCAATGCGAATTGATATAGAGCTTGGTCGGTGGGAGCTATCTCGAACTCACTGGGCTATTAAGGATGAGGCTATTTTTGACATCCTACTTAGTCACGGCTACATAAATCAACAGCAATTAGATGCTTCTCGACAGTTAAAAGAACCAGAACCTCGAGTTGTAGAGCAAAGTCAAATTATCGACGGTGAATTTAATATCTCGCAAGTATTTATTGTGCATGGACATGATGAAATAGCCAAACTTGATGTCGCCAGATTCGTATCTGGCTTAGGGCTAGAACCAATTATTCTTCATATGCAGGCTAGTTCTGGGATGACGATAATTGAAAAAATTGAGCGTTACTCGAATGTTGGTTTTGGTATTGTTTTATATACACCGTGCGACGTAGGACAAAAAGTTGGAGACTTGACTGGCCAACATAGAGCTCGCCAAAATGTAGTGTTTGAGCACGGCTACTTAATCGGTAAGTTGGGACGCCCTAGAGTAACGGCGGTAGTTAAAGGTGAAGTGGAAACGCCAAATGATATCAGCGGAGTAGTCTATGTAGGTATGGATGAGGCAGGAACTTGGCAAGAACAGCTAAAACTTGAGATGCGTGGTGCTGGTTACCATGTATAAACATTAAAATGATTTGTTGCCGGATATAACCCTAAAAACAGTGTGATTCATCTCCAAAAAATAGAAACTCATAGGAAACAATGTGAAACCCGAGCTATCAATAAAACTAGAATATCTTGAGGAAAGAAAGAATCCAGCTGAGATTTTTGAAGCCATGGCGCAGTATATAAATGCTTATAGAGACTTAGGGCAGGTTTTAAGTTGTTCTGTTGGTATCAAAACTGATTTTGAATTTCAGCTCAACGGCATTGAGAAAGGATCAATATTAAGTAAGTTGTCTGCATTGTCGGGTAAGATAGACGAACTGTTTGAATCAGCATTTTACAATTCTGGTAATGATCTTTTTAAGGAGTTAACAGAGTCAGAAGATACAGAAAATGAAGAGCAGGTTGAGAAATTGGCTGCTGATTTGGAAACATCCTTAGCTAACCACTTACCACAGCAGATTGTTGATCCACATATTGACCGGCAACAATTAGCATTCGTACTAGAAAAATTCTCTATAGCAAATCAAAAAATTAAAAAGGGTGAAAACGTTGTATTGATTGCAAGCAATGGGGATAAACATACTTGTAATATCGATACTGCATGGCGTTTTAAAGGTAAGCCTGGTGAAATGTTTCAGGGAGTAACTGTAAGCAAAGAGCTTAATGATAAACTTTTTGTTAAAATTTCAGTGAATGAAGGAAATTCTGTTTGGTCTTTTCGCAGCTTATCAATGGATAGAAAATTTAGTGCCAGAATAACGGATAAAGACTGGTTAGAGCGTTATCAAAATGGTCTTATTCCAGCTATTGGACCTAAAGATGTTGTAGAGGCTAAGGTAACTTTTGATATATACACACCACCAAAAGGGAAAGGGCAGCCTAAGATTCGAAATGCTAAAATTGTAGAGGTTTTGGATATCCAGCGAAATAATGAGTATCAATATGAGCTTGAAGCTTAGTAAGCGTGAAAGAAAAGCAATTTTTGCAGATCTAAAAGCTGAGTATTTGTTTATTGTAATACCCTTTATGCTTTTAATTGCAGTAAAACTATATATTGCCAACTGGCAAGAAATAATACTATCTCCAGAATGGTCTTTGGCGTCATGCTTGATTTTCGGTCAAATAACATCAAAAGTTTCAAAAGCGGTTGCAAGTTGCAAGGCAAAAACAAGTGAACAGCATTTTGGTTGGTATACAGCCAAAAGGTTCCTATTGGTCGTTATTTCAATCACTGTCTACTTCGGCATGTTAACAGAACCTAGTGTTGGGTTGGGGTATGTGCAAATTTTTGTTTTCTTGCTTGCAAGCTTCTTTCATTTTTCGGATGGTTACACGACCAAATTATTGCAGAGAAACACCTAAAACCCGCAGCAAGGGATAAATCAGTGAGTTTTAGACACCCACAAATTTTAGACGGCTAATTACTTTTTGTACTAGGCTAGAGTCCTACTAAACGAGAGTGGGAGTAG
>JABSRT010000029.1 GCA_013214945.1 Gammaproteobacteria bacterium | reverse complement strand
GAGGTCGGGCAATGCATTGAATGATTAGGTGTTCACGATGAACCGGAATCAGTGTTCACGTTCGCCGGAATACGCAAGCGCGTCAGATATCAGCCCCACTTCGTTCGCAGGCCAGCCAACAGCTCTAGCACCTAAGCTAATTGGCTTTGGTAGTAAGCCGTCAGAAATACGCTTGTATATCGTTGATTTAGATAAGCCGTAACAATCCATAAACTCAGGTAAGCGAATTATTTTTTTCATGTATTTCTCCAATAATTAATATATGGCAATTCAAAATGGTGAAATTTAGGCACAAAAAAACCAGCTCGAAGGCTGGTTAATGATTAGTGCTAATTTTTTATTAAAAAACTCACTTAGGATTAAGCGAATTTTAGGCATAAAAAAATCCGCTTCAAATAAATGAGCGGATTTCTTCAACATGGGAAATGTACCACTATTATTGGGGGGTTTCAATATCTTAAAATACCCTAATCCAAGGCATGCTGCTGTAACGGACTACTAATCAGCTGTTTATCACTTTAAATTGTGTGATGTTACTTATGGGCTTCATTGGTTGTCCTGTTGCTGCTTGCTCTATACGCTCAGACCACCAAAGCATCATTACACGCCTGCGTTCTATATATTCGGCGCGATTATAGGCGCGTCTCACTTCATTTTTATCTATGTGAGACAAAGCTGCTTCAACTACATCAGGATCAAAGCCCTGCTCGTTTAGAGTGGTGCTGGCTAACGCTCTCATGCCATGAGCCACTAACCTATCTTTAAATCCCATTCTTTTTAGCGCCATATTTACGCCGCTTTCGCTAGCATGAGTTTTTGGGTTCCTATGACCAGCGAAAACATATTCTCGTTGGCCATTCATTGCCTTTAATATTTCAAGTAAAGCAATTGCCTGTGGTGTTAATGGGATAGTATGCGCCTTTCCCATCTTCATTCGTTCAGCTGGGATTACCCATACTTCTTTATCTAAGTCTATATCGACCCACCTAGCTGTTACGGCCTCAGTAGGTCTAGTCATTGTGTGTAGCTGCCAAGCGACCAAACACCTTGTAGTTCTCATTAAGTTGGCATTGCCCAAAGCTGTCATTAGCTCGGGTAGTTCTTCTGGCTTTATCGTAGGCATGTTTTGTTTTTTGGGCGCAGGAAATGTTTTCGTTATGTCAGTTAAATAATTTACTTCAATCAAACCTAACGCTACAGCTAGCCGCATGACTTCGTTTATATTTCGGCAAAGGCGTTTGACGGTTTCTAAACTACCTTTAGCGGCAATAGGGTTTAAAATAGTTAATACGGTTTTAGGCTTGATTTGATTGATCGGTACATTAGCTAATTCGGGCAATACATGCTTACTCAAAGTCGCCCATGCCTTTTCTGCTGTCTCTAGCTTTACTTGTTCCCGTTTTAATAACAGCCACTTGTTAGCAATTACACCAAAAGTATTGCTTAAAGCTTCTTTCTTTTGTGCGCTAAGTTCTTGCTTGTGTGTTTGGGGGTCAATATCTAGGGCGACTAATTCGCGAGCCTCTTTTGTTTTTTCTCTGGCTTTAGCCAAAGTAACATCAGGGTAGCGGCCTAAACTTAGATTGGCTCGTTTCTTTGTGTAAGGGCGGTAATAGTTGAATAGCCATAGCTTAGAGCCATTTGATTTAACTCTTAATTGTAAGCCGTTACCATCAGAAAGAGGATAATCTTTGTCTCTCGGCTTAGCCTGCTTTATTTCCGTGTTAGTTAGCGGTTTGGTGGTTCTAGCCATAGTAACATCCTTTTTTAGTAACACTGAGTTTAGTAACATCGCGCTGGTGTTACTATGAATGTTACTAAAACACTCGGATTATACAAGGTATTAATAAACGCTATAGGACGCTAATTATATTAAACACTATGATTTTAAAGAGTTGTAAGGCTTTTTGGGACTTGCTTGGAAGTATAAGTGGTGGCCCCTCCCTGACTCGAACAGGGGACCTGACGATTATGAGTCGTATGCTCTAACCAACTGAGCTAAGGGGCCATTAGATGCTAAACAGAGATGTTTAAGCGGCGATAAGTATAAGCATTTTTTTTGGCTGCGTCACCTACTTGCGAGATAATTTGTGTTAATCGCTTAATTATTCCGCAAAAGCTTGTTTTTTATCGGCTTAAAGACTTAATTACCTGCCTTGAGTGCACCTTTATTCATTTTTACGTCGTTAGATTGCGTTCAGCTGGGATGTCTGAAAAGTATTGGACTAACTCAACCTCGTAGCCATTAGGATCGATAAAATATATGTTTTGGCGGTGGGCCTCTACGTTTAACTCGGTGCGTGGTGCAAAGCCAGCGTTGATTAAACGGGTTACCGTCGCGGCTAAATTGTTGGTGCTCAGCGCAAAGTGAGTCAAGCCGAGTGTGTTGCCTTGCAGCACTCTGTTTTCGCCAGTGCCACTGTCATTAAAGGTTAAAAACTGATAATCGTCGCCAAAGTGAACCCAGTTTCGTAGGGTGCCATGCCAGTCGGATCGGCCTTTGGTGCGAACACGCCAGTGCGGCGCTAAGGCTTGGTAGAAGGCGAGAGTGGCATCGATGTCTTTTACTACTAGGTTTAAATGTTCAATAGTTAGCATGGCTAGCTCCTTACGTTGAAAGTTGATTAACTGTTGCCACCTTAAAACCTAAGGTTAACTTGAGGTAAAGCGTTTTTTTAATTAAGATAAAAAATCACTTTTGTAGGAGTTACCATGCCACATTCACCATTAAGTGTTGGTCAAGTCGCTAAGCGCTGCGGCGTTAAGGTGTCGACCTTGCATTTTTATGAACAAAAAGAGCTTATTCATAGCGTAAGAAACGACGGTAATCAGCGCCGTTATAAACCTGAAACGTTGCGGCGTGTTTCGGTGATTAAAGCGGCGCAACGGCTCGGCATTACCCTCGATGAAATTAAGCAGGCATTGGCTGGGTTACCGGACAATAGAACGCCAAATCAAGCCGATTGGGCTGGGTTATCAACCCAATGGCATCAATTGCTTAATGACCGCATACGCCGGTTAGAAAATTTGCGTGATAGCCTTTCAAATTGTATCGGTTGTGGGTGTTTATCATTTACCAAGTGTCCCTTATATAATAAGGATGACTACTTGGGTGATGGTGGTAATAGTGGCGCTGTATTGCTTGAGCGTAAAAACAATCAGGCATAAAAAAGCCGCTACCCTGATTAAAGGTAACGGCTTAGCTTAGGCTCTAGCGCGAGTGAATTACTCGTCTAAGAAGCTCTTAAGCTGTTCTGAGCGAGAAGGATGACGTAGTTTACGCAGTGCCTTCGCTTCGATTTGACGAATACGCTCACGCGTTACGTCAAACTGCTTGCCCACTTCTTCTAACGTGTGATCGGTATTCATGTCGATACCAAAACGCATTCTCAGTACTTTCGCTTCACGGGCTGTTAAGCCTGCAAGTACGTCGTTAGTTGCCAGTTTAAGGCCTTCAGAAGTTGCTGACTGTAGCGGTAGCTCCAGCGTGGTATCTTCAATGAAGTCACCAAGGTGCGAATCGTCATCATCACCGATTGGTGTTTCCATTGAGATTGGCTCTTTAGCAATCTTAAGTACCTTACGGATCTTGTCTTCAGGCATTTGCATGCGTTCGGCAAGTTCTTCTGGTTGTGGCTCGCGACCCATTTCTTGTAGCATTTGACGTGAAACACGGTTTAGCTTGTTAATGGTTTCAATCATGTGCACCGGAATACGGATGGTTCGTGCCTGATCGGCAATCGAGCGAGTGATCGCCTGACGGATCCACCAAGTCGCATAAGTTGAGAACTTGTAACCACGACGGTATTCAAATTTATCAACCGCTTTCATCAAGCCGATATTACCTTCTTGGATTAGATCCAAGAACTGTAAACCACGGTTGGTGTATTTTTTAGCAATCGAGATAACCAGACGTAAGTTAGCTTCAACCATTTCTTTCTTAGCGCGACGTGCTTTAGCTTCGCCAATCGACATGCGGCGGTTGATGTCTTTAATAGAGCTGATGGTTAAATCAGTTTCAACTTCAATCGCTTTAAGCTTTTTAATTGCGCGGACGATATCAACTTTGTTATCTTCTAACGCTGCTACATAAGGTTCGCCAGATTTTAACGCGTCAGTAAACCAGGTTGGATCAGATTCGTTACCAGGGAATACCTTGGTAAAATCACGTTTTGGCATTTTAGAACGCGTACAAGCAAACTTTAAGATAAGACGTTCTTGAACACGAATACGGTCCATTACGTCGCGCATGTTTTTAACCATGCGATCAAATTGCTTAGGCACTAGGCGGAATTGACGGAATACTTCACCAAGATCTTTGGTTGCAGCTTTAGTGTCAGCGTGATCACGACCTTTAGTGCTTGCAAGATCTTTAACCTTGTCGAAAGCTACTCGAAGCTCGCCGAATTTCTCGCGTGCTTCTTCTGGATCTGGACCGTGATCGATTTCTTCTTCGTCTTCATCATCGTCAGTGTTATTTTTAGGGTCATTACTATTTTTAGTTTGCTGCTCATCAGTTAACGCCGAACCAATATGCGAGCCAGCATTAGCCATGAACTCTTCTTCATTAGGATCAATGAATTTTGTGATGATGTCACTTAAACGAATTTCTTCAGCTTCAAAACGATCGTATTGATCGAGTAACGAGCTAATGGCTGCCGGATAATCTGAAACAGCAACCTGAACTTGTTTAATGCCTTCTTCAATCCGCTTAGCGATAACAATTTCGCCTTCGCGGGTTAGCAGCTCAACGGTACCCATTTCACGCATGTACATGCGGACTGGGTCAGTGGTGCGGCCAATTTCGCTTTCTACTGTTGCAAGTACCTGTGCTGCAGCTTCGGCTGCGTCTTCATCGGTGCTATTTTCAGACATCATTAGGGTATCTTGGTCAGGTGCTGACTCAAATACTTGGATACCCATATCATTGAGCATCTGGATGATGTCTTCGATTTGGTCAGAATCGACCATATCCGAAGGTAAGTGGTCATTAACCTCTGCATAGGTTAAGTAGCCTTGTTCTTTACCTTTGGCGACTAAAAGTTTCAAACGAGACTGAGAGTTTTGCTCCATAGATCTTACCCACTGTAATGACGACAAAAATAACAACTAATAAAAGTTGCAAAGGATGGATTATAACGTGTTTGCTTGCAAGCGGCTAGTTATGTTATAGCTCATTTTGGATTAATTGCGCATATTCTTGACGCTCCTCACTCGTTAAATGAGCGACACGTGACTTATGAGCAAGTTGTTCCAACCGTAATTCTAAATGCTTATTTATAATTTGAATAATGGTATCGACAAACTGTTGTTCAAGATTGTCACTTTCAACATCGTGCTGCCAGGCCGCGAGCTTGAGCAACGAAGGGTACTCTGGTTCGCCGCGCCAGCGTTCAAGCAGTTGGGCCGAGGTAATCGTTGGTTGCTGCCTGACTTGATTAATCAATGTTTGCAGCAAGCCAGTGCCTTTAATTTTTATTTGGCCAAGTTGCGGGATATTACTGATTGATTGCACCAGTTCAGGGTGCTGAACCAATAAGCCGATAGCTTGGCGCACAATGGAACCGCGGTGAGCCTTTTTTCGTTGGGCCTTACTTTGCGCCGGTTTTTCTGTTTCGACAAAGCGATTGAGCGCGTCAGATTCTATGCCAAGGTACTTGGCCAGTCTTTCTTTCATCATTTGTTGAAAGACGCCATCGGCAATGCTGTTAACCATTGGCAGCGCTAATTGCGCTAATTTGGAGCGACCATCTTCCGAGTCCATTTCCACTTGAGCTAGCAAGTTATCAAACAGATATTGCGACAAAGGAATTGCTTCGTTGACCAAATCGACAAATTTGTCTTGACCGAGCGCGCGCACCATTGAGTCTGGATCTTCACCATCGGGTAAAAACATAAACTTAATTTGGCGGCCATCTTGCAATTGCGGTAGCGCATTTTGCAAGGTGCGCCAGGCTGCGTCACGACCTGCTCGGTCACCGTCGTAACAGCAAATTATTTCACCAGCGTTACGGAACATCAGCTGAATTTGGTCGGTAGTGGTTGAGGTGCCTAATGAAGCAACAGCCCAGCTAATGCCGTTTTGTGCCAGTGCCACCACGTCCATATACCCTTCAACCACCAATAAACGCTTAAGGTCACGGTTGGCTTGTTTGGCTTCAAAAAAACCATAAAGCTCAGAGCCTTTATGAAAGATTGGCGTTTCAGGTGAGTTTAAATATTTAGGGGTTGCATCATCAAGCACACGGCCACCAAAACCAATGACTCGGCCGCGGCGATCACGGATTGGGAACATCACCCGATTACGAAAACGATCGTAGGTGCGACCTTTTTCATTTTTGATTAAGACACCGGTTTCAAGCAGTTGATTTTCACGCTCGGTACCGCGACCAAATTTATCTTTAACTTCTTGCCAATCATCGGGGGCGTAACCAATGCTAAATCGTTTGGCAATTTCACCACTTAAACCGCGCATTTTCAGGTATTCAATCACCTGAGCGCTATTTTTATTACTTTGTAACTGCTGACAGAAGTAAGTGGTTACTTGTTCCATTAACTCGTAATAATCGAGTTTCTTTTGCTTGTCGATTGAGTATTGCTGGGCTGACTTTTTTTCAGTGCCTGAGTCTTCTCGCGGCACCTCAAGATTGTACATGCCCGCCAGTTCGTCGATAGCATCGGGAAAATCAAGGCGGTCGTATTCCATGATGAATGAAATAATGTTGCCGCTGGCACCACAACCAAAGCAGTGATAAAACTGTTTGTCTTGGCTGACATGAAACGAGGGGCTTTTTTCGCCGTGAAATGGGCAGCAAGCAACGTAACTTTTACCGGCTTTTTTAAGTTTAACTCGGCCATCTATTAGATCCACAATATCGGTACGGGAAATTAGATCATCAATAAAATGTTGAGGGATTAGGCCAGCCATACTTGTTCCGCAGTTATTATGCTTGAAAAATAGTCGTCAATCGCTGTTGTGCGACAGCTTAGGGCGATGATGATATGAATAGGATATCATATCAATAGAATTAATTTTTGACTCAGAAACAAATAAGCCGTGCTAGGCACGGCTTATTTATTTTATGACGCTAGCACATTACACATGCACTAAACGCATATACTTATTAGGCAGAAAAGGCTGCTTTAATTAAGCCACTTATCTTGCCTAAATCAGCACGACCTTGAACCTGAGGTTTGAGTAAAGCCATAACCTTACCCATCTCTTGCATTGAAGTTGCACCTGTTTGTTCAATTGCACTTTTAATCAGACTATCGACTTCATCGCTAGTCAGTGGTTGCGGTAAAAAATCCTCAATCACTGTGATTTCATACAATTCAATGTCAGCCAAATCTTGACGATTTGCGTCTTCATACTGTTTTGCTGCATCGCGGCGCTGCTTTACCATTTTAACTAAAATGTTTAACACATCTTGGTCAGTTAGGGTAATACGCTCATCGATTTCTCGTTGTTTAACGGCAGCAATAGCCATTCTGATCGTCTTTAAGCGCTCTTTATCTTTAGCGCGCATAGCGACTTTCATCTGGTCTCTTAGTTGCTCTTGTAGGTTCATATGTCGACTAATTCTTAGTACATGCGAACGCGACGTGCGTTATCACGGCTTAATTTCTTAGCCAGACGCTTTGAAGCAGCAGCTTTAGCACGCTTACGTGCAGTCGTTGGCTTTTCATAGTGCTCACGACGACGTACTTCAGATAAAATTCCTGCTTTCTCACAAGAGCGCTTGAAGCGACGTAGTGCTACGTCAAATGGTTCGTTTTCTCTAACTTTAACTATTGGCATTTGCCTTTCACCTTGAAGGTTGATTTCATATAAGCCAATTGCAATAAATAATGTTGCAGGGCTATCAAATTTTGGTGCGACATTTTAAGCCGAACCAGACCTATTTGTAAAGAAAGATCATAACATGCTGCAAATTATTTCTGCAATATAGTACAATCACTATAACTTATTTAGCGACGAACTTAACTATTAATGCGTATTTTAGGAATAGAAACTTCTTGTGATGAAACTGGTATCGCGATCTATGATGATCAGGATGGCTTATTGGCACATCAGTTATATAGCCAAGTTAAGCTACATGCCGACTATGGTGGTGTCGTGCCAGAGCTGGCCTCGCGCGATCATTCGCGCAAGATTATCCCGCTAATCAAGCAAACCATGCAAGAAGCCAATTGCACCGCGCAAGATATCGACGGCATTGCGTTTACTGCGGGTCCTGGCTTGGTTGGTGCTTTATTGGTCGGCGCATCGGTCGGGCGTTCACTGGCTTATGCTTGGGGCAAACCTGCGGTGGCGGTTCACCACATGGAGGGCCATTTGCTCGCGCCGATGCTGGAAGAAAATAAGCCTGATTTTCCTTTTATTGCCTTGCTTGTTTCTGGCGGTCATACCCAGTTAGTGCGAGTTGATGGCATTGGTCAGTATCAGTTACTTGGCGAGTCAGTTGATGATGCGGCCGGTGAAGCGTTCGATAAAACGGCTAAATTACTTGGCTTGGATTATCCTGGCGGGCCACGGTTATCAAAAATGGCCCAAAGTGGCGACACTGCTCGTTTTACTTTCCCTCGCCCAATGACCAATCGTCCGGGTTTGGATTTTAGTTTTAGTGGCCTTAAAACTTTTGCCGCTAACACGATTGCCGCTAATACGCCTGAAGGATCGGTATGTGACCCACAAACGCAGGCCGATATTGCGCGTGCGTTTGAAGATGCGGTGGTTGATACCTTAGCGATAAAGTGTAAACGAGCGTTAAAAGAAACCGGGCTTAAGCGTTTAGTGGTTGCCGGCGGTGTTAGCGCCAATACTCATCTGCGTACGCAATTAGAGCAGCTAATGAAAGCGCGTGGTGGTGAGGTGTTTTATCCGCGGCACGAGTTTTGTGCCGATAACGGCGCGATGATCGCCTATGCTGGGATGCAGCGTCTTAAAGCGGGGCAAACAGTTGGTTTAGAGATATCAGCCACGCCACGCTGGCCAATGGATACTTTGCCGGCGGTTTAGTCGGTTGATAAAAATCGAGCGATAAAAATAGCAGCCTTGGCTGCTATTTTTTTCGTTTGAATTTCTGCCATATTTTTGATTCCTCGCCGTTAAGCAACCGCACCATATTGGGTTGGTGCCGGATCAGTATTAATAAACACAGCAGGGTTACCGCAATGGTATATTGTGGTTTTATCAGGTAGGTGAGCACTGGCGCGAGCAGTGATACAGCAAGTGCTGCAATCGATGAATAGCCAGTGACTAATACCACTGCTAACCAACTGAGCAAGAGTAATCCGGTTAAATCCAAACCAATCGGCAACATTGCACCAAAGGCCGTTGCTACTCCCTTGCCGCCTTTAAATTCGAAGAAAATAGGGAAAATATGACCCAAACAGGCCGCGACGGCGACCAAGCCCAAATTTAACGGCTCGAGCCCTAAAAAGTAAGAACACCACACGGTAATGGTGCCTTTAAGTACATCACCAATCAGCACTAATATGGCAGGGCGCGCGCCGCCAATACGTAATATGTTGGTCGCACCGGGGTTGCCTGAGCCATTAATGCGCGGGTCGGGCAGTTGATACATTCGCGCAATTATTATTGCACTAGACAGCGATCCAGCCAGATAGGCGAGAATAATCATTAATATCGTCAAGGCAATCATGATTTGCTTATCTCTTGATTGACTGATTGTTTTACCGTGGGTAATTGGCTATTAGGGACATTCTTGCTCATTTAGTGGCTGTTTTCCTTAGGCGATATAAGCTATATTAGCGCGGCGCTGGCGCAGCATAATATTATAAAATTCAAATTATTTGCTCATCATACGCTGGCAAATCGGATAAAGGTATCCGACCATTTATCAAATACAAGAATTGAGAGCCAAAATGGACATAGTTTTTATTAAGCAACTAAAAGTTGAAACCACAATTGGCGCTTACGAATGGGAAAAAACCATTAAGCAAATCTTGCTGCTTGATCTTGAGATGGCGTGGGACAATCGGGCGCCAGCGGCGCAAGATGATTTAACCAAAGCACTTGATTATGCGTCGGTATCACAGCGTATTACGAGTTGGTTAGAGCAGCAACAGATTGAGCTGATTGAAACTGTGGCTGAACAAATTGCCGAGTTGTTATTAAATGAATTTGCAATCAATTGGTTGCGTTTAACGGTGCACAAGCCTGATGCGGTGAGCAATGCCGCTGGCGTTGGCGTGATTATCGAACGAGGCGAAAAGGCATAATGGCAACCTTATTTATCAGTATTGGCAGTAATATCGATAAAGCGCGCTATATTCGTAATGGCATAGCCGACTTGACGGCTCAGTTTGGGCCATTACAGATATCTTCAGTGTATGAAAGTGAGTCGGTTGGTTTTGACGGCAGTAATTTTTATAATTTGGTTTGTGCCGCAACCACCAGTCTTAGTGTCAGTGAAGTGACGGCTTTGCTGCGTAAAATTGAAGTGGCCAATGGGCGTGATCGCAGCGCCAAAAAGTTTAGTTCTCGCACCCTTGATCTCGATTTATTGCTTTATGACGATTTGGTTATTGCAGAGCCAACGGTATTGCCGCGTGATGAAATTGACAAAAATGCCTTTGTGTTATGGCCTTTAGCCGAGTTAGCGCCTAACTTAATCCACCCGCTATTACAGCAAAACTATCAAGATTTATGGGATAGTTTCGATAAAGATAAACAGTCATTGTGGGCTATCCCATTTGATTGGCAAGGAAGTGATTTATAAATGTCGACATTTGAAATTGTTATATTGTCGTTAATTCAGGGGTTTACTGAGTTTTTGCCAATATCGAGCTCTGCTCATTTAATTTTGCCTTCAAAAATATTGGGTTGGAACGATCAGGGCTTAGCCTTTGATGTGGCGGTGCATATTGGCACCTTATTAGCGGTCATGATTTACTTTAGGCGCGAAGTGGTCACCCTGTTACTAGCTTGGTTTGGCTCATTTAAGGGCCAACATAACGGTGAAAGTCGGTTGGCGTGGTGGATTATTATTGGCACTATTCCCGCTGGATTATTTGGTTTATTGGCCAAAGATTTAATTGAAACGTATTTGCGCTCGGCCTGGGTGATTGCGGGCACGACGATTAGTTTTGGCTTGTTATTATGGTGGGCTGATGTCCGCGCTAAGCAGGTGATTAACGAGTATAAACTCACGTTGTCTAATGCGATATTTATTGGCATGGCACAGGCATTAGCGCTAATTCCTGGTACTTCGCGCTCGGGTATTACCATGACCGCTGGTTTGATGCTGGGCCTGACGCGTGAAAGTGCTGCACGGTTTTCGTTCTTGTTGTCAATTCCGGTCATAATCATGAGCGGCGGTTATACCGCGCTAGGATTATTCGACGATGGCGCAGTCGTTAACTGGGCCGAGATGGGTTACGGCTTAGTATTATCTTTTATCAGCGCCTATATTTGCATTACCTTTTTCCTAAGCGTAATCAGTAAAATGGGTATGTTACCTTTTGTAATATACCGTTTACTGCTAGGTGCCGGTCTTGTTACCTTCTTGTTGTGGTAACTGCTGTCTCGTCATCTTGAGCTAGCGATTAGCTTAAACTTAGTTAGCTAATCGCTGCGACCCGTGCTTTAAACAGTGCGGGTTTGATCGCCGCTCCAACAATCCCTTGCTTGATAATCTCCTGAACATTGACCGTGCGTGCCAGCTCAAAGTAGTTGAGCATCGTATGATGTTGCGGATAGGGTGATAATTCAAAGCCCGTTCTGCCGCGCGCATCGGCTTCGCAGGTTAATAAAAACTGCAAATAACGTTCTGGTTTACGCCACACATCAAGACTGTCAAACAATTTAATAACGGTGTCACGGCGTAATTCGTCGCAGCGATGAATTTTACAATGGTGATCACTTACTAACAGCGCTAACTCTTTGTGTTGATTTGGTACTCGCAGTCGCAAACACAGCTGTTTAATCAGGGTTAAACCTGCTTGACCATGGCCATGGTGTGAGGGCCACTTGTCTGGTGGGGTTAACGCTTTGCCCAAATCATGGACCAAGGCAGCAAAACGTACCACCGGATCTTGAGTTAACTTAGCTGCTTGCTCAACCACCATTAGGGTATGAATGCCACTGTCGATTTCAGGGTGCCATTTGGCGGGATTAGGCACGCCAAATAAATTATCAATTTCGGGTAATAATACCGCCAGTGCCTGACATTGACGCAGCACTTCAAAAAAGACCTGTGGTTTTTTAGAGTTTAGCGCCTTGGCCATTTCGGCCCATACCCGTTCAGGGGTTAAGTGTGCCAATTCGCCGTTAAGGGCTAATTGTTGCATCAGCGCCATGGTTTCTGGAGCAATGGTAAAACCAAGATGGGCAAATCGAGCCGCAAATCGGGCCACTCGTAATACGCGTAATGGATCTTCACTAAAAGCTGGCGAGATATGGCGCAGTATCCGATCGTTAATATCTTGCTGACCATGATAAGGGTCGACCAAGCTGCCGTCGGGGCGCTGGGCAATCGCGTTAATGGTCAGGTCGCGCCTAACGAGGTCTTGCTCGAGGGTCACATCGGGCGCGCTATAACATTCGAAGCCCGTATAACCGTGGCCAGACTTACGCTCGGTGCGTGCGAGTGCATATTCTTCTTTGGTGGTCGGGTTGAGAAACACCGGAAAGTCTTTGCCTACTTGCTGATAATTTTGATCAAGCAATTGCTGCGGGGTGGCACCAACGACAACCCAGTCATGATCCACTACATTAATATTTAATAAATTATCGCGTACTGCGCCGCCGACTAAAAAGATTTCCACTAAGGTTGCCCTCAAAACAAAGATAGTTAATTATAGCTAATCCGTCGCCAGGTTTAAACTTTCACTATCATTACGGACTTACCGCCGCAGGCGAAGTCTGCTAGGATCTGGCTATAACATAACCATTGAAGGTATTGCTGATGTATCAGGCGTTTTACGGTCTGAAGGAAATTCCATTTTCTATTGCCCCTAATCCCAAGTACTTATTTTTAAGCGAGCGTCACCAAGAGGCGTTAGGTCATTTGCAATACTGTCTCGACAGTGGCGGTGGTTTTTTACTGCTAACCGGCGAGGTCGGTACGGGAAAAACTACTTTAGCGCGAACGCTGCTTAGTAAAATTGCGAGCAATACCGACATTGCGTCAATCTTAAATCCGAGTTTGACCGAAATTGAATTGTTAGCAACCTTATGTGATGAGTTAGCCATTACTTACTCGCCAAGCCCGAGCTTAAAAGAGCTGGTTGATGCGATTAGTGGCTTTTTAATCGACAATCATAACAATGGTCGCAAAACCTTGTTGGTTATTGATGAGGCGCAGCATTTACGGGCCGAGGTGTTAGAGCAGTTGCGATTGCTCACTAACCTCGAAACCGATCATGATAAATTGCTGCAGGTAATGTTGATTGGCCAGCCGGAACTGCAACAGCAACTGAAACAGCAGCACCTACGCCAGTTAGCGCAGCGCATCACCGCACGTTATCATTTAATGCCGCTTGAGGCGTCAGAAGTTAGTGCTTACATCGCTCATCGCTTAAAGATAGCGGGGCGTGAGCATGTGTTATTTAGCAAAAAATCTTGCAACCGTATTTTTGAACTAAGCGAAGGAATTCCACGGGTTATTAACTTAATTTGCGACAAAGCTTTATTGTTGGCCTACGGCGAGCAGTTAACCGAGGTTGATATCAGCAGTGTTAACCGGGCGGCTTCACAAGTATTGTTTGTTGACTATCAAATGCCAGCAACGTCGAATGCTCAGTGGTTAAAGCCGATGTTATCCAGCACAGTTGTTATTGTTGGCGTGCTTGGCATTGCCTGGGGCGGGCTCAATTTTTACCGTGTTATGTCAGCGCAAAATGAGCACGGTGTGGTTATGACCACACCGGTGGCTGAGTCGGCAGAATTACCACTAACAGCACCATTAACAGCATCATCAGTCGTACCTTCAACAGCGCCTTTAGTGATACCAACAGCGAGAGATAATCTGCTAATAGCACCTGTGGCGAATGTAGTGATTCAGCCTACTGCCATTGATATTAACCAGCATATTAATCCTTATTTGGCTAAATCACGGTTAAGCCAGTCGGCTTTTTCTGGGTTAATGGGGTTGTGGGGCACGGCGCAAGGTGCCGGCGTTGATCACTGTAACTCGGCCAAACAATATGGTTTGCGCTGTGTTGAGGGCACGGGTTGGGATCAGTTACTCGGTTATAATCATCCGGCAATGTTCTCTTTTCGGGTCGCTGGGCAAACATATTTCGCAGTAGCCGTTGCAGTTGATAGTGATAACAAGGTGCTAATCCAGTTATTTGATCAACAGTTAGTGGTTAATAAATCTTGGTTGTTACAGCACTGGACGGGTGCCTTTACCGTGTTGTGGCAACCACCGACCGGCTTTAATCGTTATTTGAAATTAGGTCAGCAAGGAGGGGCGGTGACCGAGCTTGCATCGATGTTAAATCAGTTTTATCAACTGCCCAATTCAGCAAGTTATTCATTTGACCAGGTATTAGCGCAATTAGTTAGGCGTTTTCAGGCCGAACATCAGTTAACGGTTGATGGCATTGCTGGGGAGCAAACCTTGCTTAAGTTGCAAATTGCTACCGCGCGCCAAGGGCAAACCTTGCTCAATGATATTAAGCTGGCCCAGTTCGATGCAGGGCCCAATTCAACGTTAATCGCTAAGAGAGTTGCGTTACCGCCAGTGTATATAGAACCTGCACGTTATCAGGCCAAGCTCGCTAAAAAAACAGCCGTTGCTGCGCCCATCAACAAACGAGTTAGCGAACCACCGAAATCGACTGCTGCCAATTTTGATCAATTGGTAACACAAGATGGCATTTCAGCCGATTTAGCTCAGCGATTTAGTCAGGCGTTAGCCGCAATGGAAGCCGAGCAACTCAGTGAACCGCTACCCGCTAAGCTCCATCCGCAAGCCTTAGTTTATTTTCCTCAGTGGTATCAAGATTTGGTACCGCCTTTGCAGTTTAGTTCGCACATTTATTCGAGCGATCGCGCCGAGCGTTGGGTCAAAGTAAACCGCCAAGTGGTTAAAGAAGGTGAGTTAATTAATGCTGATTTGCGTTTGGTGAAAGTAACACCTGAGCGGGTGGTTATCGAAATGCAGCAGCGGCAGTTTACGTTGCCTGCCTTAACCGATTGGTAATTTAACCTTAATGACCGGCTCAGTTGGTGCTAATTAACTGGAATGTCGCTGTGCAGGTCATTGTTATGATGGTAATTATTTTAAGCCAAAGCGCGATTAAAAACTTGCCAATCTGCGCGGGAACACTATAATGCCGTTAATGATAATAGTTACCATTTAGAGACTCATATGAAATCAGTTGTCGCTTTATCGGCTCTAGCAATATCGCTAGCGTCATCTTTTGCAGCCATTGCTGCCCAAGAAGTTAATATTTATTCGTACCGTCAGCCATATTTGGTTAAGCCAGTGGTTGAAGAGTTTACTCAAAAAACCGGGATTAAGGTAAATGTTGTTTTTGCTAAAAAAGGCCTGGTTGAACGTTTAAAGCGTGAAGGCAAGCATACTAAAGCCGATTTGTTGCTAACAACAGATATTAGCCGCTTAATGGAATTGACCGATAAAGGTCTGACTCAGCCGGTCAATAGCTTGGTTATCAAAAGAAATGTTCCTGCGCACTTACGTGACGAAGACAACGAGTGGTTTGCATTAACGACTCGTGTTCGTAACTTGTATCTATCAAAAGAGCGGATGGCCGGGGTAACACTGCGTTATGAAGACTTAAGCGACCCTAAGTACCACGGTAAAATTTGTACTCGCAGTGGTAAGCATCCTTATTCAGTGGCATTAATTTCTTCAATGATTGCTCATCATGGTTATGACGACGCTAAAGTATGGCTTGAAGGTTTTAAAGATAACCTAGCGCGCCGTCCTCAAGGTAATGATCGCGCTCAAATCAAGGCTATCGCCGAAGGTCAGTGTGATATTGCATTGGGTAATAGCTACTATTTTGGCAAAATTTTGATGAATGACTTGCAAAAAGTATGGGCCGAGTCAGTTAAAATTACGTTCCCTAACCAGCAAGATCGTGGCGCTCACGTTAACGTCAGTGGCATGGCATTAACCAAATATGCTAAAAACAAAAAATCGGCGATTAAGTTAATGGAATACCTGACAGGTAATTCTGCGCAAAACTTTTATTCTGAAATTAACCTAGAATACCCAGTGAAAAAAGGCGTGAGAGTCTCTAAACTTGTGGCTTCTTGGGGCGAATTTAAAGCCGATAATTTAGCAATGTCAGCCATTGCGGGTAATCGTCAGCTGGCGTTAAAAATGCTAGATGAAGTAAAATTCGATTTGTAGAAATTCGGCGCTAATATTAGCGCCAGTTAGTGAATTTAGAAGTGTAAATGTTTATAAATCTAAATATTAAATGGCCAGCTTTTAGCTGGCTTTTGTCATTGTTATTGTTCTCACCATTGCTGGCTATTATCTGGCAATCTTTTGGTGACGATCAGAATATATTCTCTCATCTGTGGCAAACCGTGCTGCCTGATTATCTGTTAAATACTTTACTGGTCGTGATTGGTGTTGCTGTGTCCTCAATGGTGATCGGCGTGCCACTAGCCTGGCTAATTGCGATGTGTCAGTTTCCTATGCGCGGATTTTTTGTCTGGGCACTGTTATTGCCATTAGCGATGCCGTCGTACGTTGTTGCTTATATCTATACTGATTTATTTGAATATGCCGGCCCAGTACAGCGTTGGCTGCGTGAGTTTTTCAGTTGGCAGTCACCGCAAGATTATTGGTTTTTTGAAATACGCTCAGTCAGTGGCGCGATAGCGATGTTGACGTTGGTGCTGTTTCCCTATGTCTATTTGTTAGCACGTACCGCCTTTTTAGAGCAGTCGACCTCATTGTTGCATTCGTCGCGGATGCTGGGCTGCTCAGCATGGCAAAGCTTTGTCCGCATTTCATTACCGCTGGCTCGCCCGGCTATCTCTGTGGCTATCGCGTTAGTAGCGATGGAAAGTCTGGCCGATTTTGCAGTGGTTAATTACTTTTCGGTGCCAACGTTAACGACTGCGGTCTACGATACTTGGCTCGGTTATGGCAGTTTGGCGGCAGCCGCGCGATTGTCAGCGATGATGATCGCAGTATTATTTGTGTTAATTAGCATTGAACGCCTTGGTCGTAATAAGCAACAGCTTTATCAAAAAACCACCGGCCAAGAAACCAAAGAGCGATTTGAGCTGCGCGGCTTTAAAGCCTTTATTACTGTACTGTTCTGCAGTGTGATCTTTGGCTTGGCCTTTTTACTGCCGTTTGTAACCTTGATTGATTTGGCGATTGATTATTTTGATCAGTCGTGGAATGAGCAGTTTATCCAGTACAGTATTAATAGCTTGATGCTGGCGTCTACTGTCAGTGTTTGCTGCATCGTCATTGGTTTGTTATTAAGTTTTTACAAGCGTTTGTCTAACCAGCGTTATGCCTATGTCCCATCAAAAATATCTAGCACCGGTTATGCCTTGCCCGGTACTGTGTTGGCCATTGGGGTGTTGATCCCGCTGTCGTTTTTAGATCACCAGCTTAATGATTTGTTTGAATGGTTTGGGCACCAAGGGCCCGGATTAATTTTGTCGGGCAGTTTGTTTGCGATAATCGTTGGTTATGTGGTGCGCTTTGTCGCCATTGCAATTGGCTCCATTGAATCGAGTTTTAATAAAATCACGCCTTCGCTAGATATGGTCAGCACCACTTTGGGCTTATCACCGCTGCAAATGTTGATTCGGGTTCATTTACCTTTGGTTAGAAAAGGGTGCTTCGCCGCGGCGTTGCTGGTGTTTATTGAATCGATGAAAGAACTGCCGGCCGCCTTGTTATTAAGGCCGTTTAATTTTGAAACCCTCGCGACCTATGTTTATCAGTATGTTTCTGATGAGCAGCTTGAGCTAGGCGCATTAGCGGCCATTGTGATTGTGATGGTTGGTTTGATCCCATTAATATTTTTAAATCGTTCGTTGGAGCAACAGCATTAGTATGACGACCTTAGCTATTGAGAACTTAGCGTGCAGCTATAACGGAAAGGCGGTCATTGATGACTTATCATTGACGCTAGAGCACAATGAAATTGTTGCTTTGCTCGGGCCTAGTGGTTGTGGCAAAACAACCCTATTACGGACCATTGCCGGCTTGCAAAATATTAGCCATGGCCAAATTAGCATTAGCGATAAGGTGGTGAGCACGCCGGGTAAGATTTTGGCCAGCGAACAGCGCAATGTCGGGATGATTTTTCAAGATTATGCGTTATTTCCGCATTTGACCGTGGCCCAAAATATTGCTTTTGGCATTAGCAAGCAAAGCAAAATCGAGCAGGCGAGTCGGGTTGAGTCGATGCTTGAATTGGTTAAGTTGCAGCCTTTTAGTGCGCGTTTTCCGCACGAACTTTCGGGCGGTCAGCAGCAGCGAGTCGCCATTGCGCGTGCGCTGGCTTATCAACCCGATATTATGTTGCTTGATGAGCCGTTTTCTAATATCGATAGTCAGTCGCGTTTTAGCATTATGCTTGAAATTCGCCAAATTCTTAAAGAGCATGGGGTGCCCGCGGTCTTTGTGACACACAGCAAAGACGAAGCTTTTGCTTTTGCTGATAGGTTGGCTATTTTCAATCAAGGAAAAATTGAACAAATAGGTAATGCGCAAGATTTATATTTACGACCACGCAGTCCGTATGTCGCAAATTTCATGGGTAAGACCAATTATCTGGCGATTACTGATCGCGGTGAGCAGGGCATTACAACCCGGTTGGGGCTGATTAAGCCTGCGAACGGTACGCCGGTTAATCAGAGTCATTCACAGGTGATGTTACGGCCTGAGAAAATTTGCTTAACCCTTGACGCTGATAGCCCATTTTTTATTAAACACTGCTTTTTTGGCGGCAGCCATTGGGTGTATCAAGTGTCTGATAGTCGCGATCCTGAGTTCATGCTTGAAGCGCACGCGCCTGAGCAATGGGCTGTCGATACCTGCGTTGACATTGGTGTATTAACCCATGAGCTAGTGACCTTTAACTAACTTAAGTCGCGGATAGGCCTCAATAGCGCTGTTGTAACGTCTCTGGCATTATGTCCGCGGCGGTTAAAGATTAGCATCGGTCGGTTTTCAACGAGTTAGCAAACGCTGCTCCAGAACTTGGCTTAATTAAAATGTTATCGATTTGTTTTCATATGACTTTTTTAATGTAAACTCAAGCCAATATCTAATGTTGGAGGTTGTATGGCTCGGGAACAAATGGGGGTGTGTGCAGAAGGAAATTTGCATGGGCTCTACCTACTATTTGATTGTCATGAAGGCAACGAAGCCGCTATTCGTTCGCAGTTGGCTGAAATGTCGACGTACTTAGATGAATCCTCTGAACTGTATTGTGATGTCGCTTTTTCTGGCTTTATCGCGATAGGCGCTAATTATTGGTCAGCGCTGTATGGCGAATCAGCTCCGGCATTATTACGGCCTTTTCCATCGCTGAGCAGTGACGATCGTGCAGCGCCTGCTAACCCTTACGATCTCTTTATTCATATTCGTTGCGATCGGGCCGATATAAATCATTTGATTGGTCGTGAAATTTGTTTAATGTTGGAAGATCTTGCGGCCTTGGTCGAACAAATTAATGGCTTTCGTTATTTTGATAATCGCGATTTGACTGGTTTTGTTGATGGCACTGAAAATCCTAAAGGATTGCGCCGCCATGACGTAGCGTTAGTTGGCCGCGAAGATAATCAATTTAGGGGCGGCAGTTATATTCATATTCAACGTTATCGCCATGATCTAAAACGTTGGAATGGCTTAAGGGTTAAGCAGCAAGAAGATATCATCGGTCGAACCAAAGAAGACAATCAAGAATATACTTCATTTAATCAGCCGCAAACGTCTCATATTCGCCGAGCTGCGATTAAAGATGCTAAGGGTAATGCGCTGGAAATATTACGGCAGTCGATGCCTTATGGTGATATGCAAGAGCAAGGGCTGTTTTTCATTTCGTGCTGCGCGACCCCGCTGCATTTTGAATTGATGCTGCGCAGTATGATGGTGAGTGACCATAAAGGGCATTACGATCATTTACTCGATTATACGCAGGCGATGACTGGCGCCGCTTTTTTTGCGCCCTCGACGACATTTTTAATGTCACAAGGGCGTATTTAGTATTTGCGGCGTTGGCTTACAAGCTAACGTTAAATAATTCTTTAATAGTATTTAGCGCTTTGTCGATGTCGGTCACTTTTGCAGGTGCAATGAAAATGGTATCATCACCGGCAATGGTTCCTAAAATCCCTTCGGTTTTACCTATTGAGTCAAGCAGACGAGCAATCAGTTGGGCGGCTCCGGGACTCGTTCTAATCACGATAAGGCTGTCGTTATGATCGAGATCGATCACCAGGTTTTTTAGCGGGCTACTGGTATTGGGTACGCCAAGTTCGGCGGGTAAGCAATATACCATTTCATGTTTGGCGTTGCGGGTGCGAACTGCACCAAATTTGCTGAGCATTCGAGATACTTTTGATTGATTAATATTCTCAAATCCAACCGCTTGCAATGCCACCACAATATCGCCTTGCGAGCCAAAATTTTCTTCTTTTAATAAGGCTTTAAACGCTTTTGTTAATTGTTCTTGTTTGTCGTTACTTTTGATAGGCATGGTTTTGTTATCTTTTTATAATTACCAATGATAATTATGCACCTTTTTGCATAAAACGCTACAAAAATTAACTTTATATTCCGTTTTTTGAATAAAAATCACATGTTTTTTAATTGCTTCGCTATATTTGTTAATTTATTGTGTTTATTCACCGCAGTGATACTTAGTTTTAACGAAAATTAAGGTATACTCAGGGCGAAATTTTGAGGCTGTCACGAAAGTAGTGCTTTAGTGGTGCCTTATCATCATCTGCTTTGGTCGGATGGTGATAAGACATTAATGCCATTAAGCTCTTTACTTGCTTTAGATGACTCATATTCTATTTTAATCTCTGAGGGAGAACGTTATGAAAGTTGCAGTATTAGGCGCTGCTGGCGGTATTGGCCAAGCACTAGGTTTATTATTAAAAACACAATTACCTGCGGGTTCTGAGTTATCTTTGTATGATATTGCGCCGGTAACTCCAGGTGTTGCTGCAGATCTTAGTCACATCCCAACTGACGTAAAAGTAACTGGCTTTGCTGGTGATAACTCAGCCGCTGCACTTGAAGGCGCTGACGTTGTTTTAATTTCTGCTGGTGTTGCTCGTAAGCCAGGCATGGATCGTTCTGATCTTTTCAACATCAACGCTGGGATCGTTAAGAATCTAGTTGCTGTTTGTGCCGACACTTGTCCAAAAGCATTAATTGCTATTATCACTAACCCAGTTAATACTACGGTTGCTATCGCAGCTGAAGTACTAAAAGAGAAGGGTGTTTATGATCCTGCTCGTTTATTTGGTGTTACTACTTTAGACATTATCCGTTCAAATACTTTCGTTGCTCAAGCTAAGGGTCTAAACCCTGCTGATGTTAACGTTCCTGTTATCGGCGGTCACTCAGGCGTAACTATTTTACCATTGCTTTCTCAGTCTGGTTGTGAATTTACGGCTGAAGAAACAGCGGCACTAACGACTCGTATCCAGAATGCTGGTACTGAAGTTGTTGAAGCTAAAGCTGGCGGCGGCTCTGCTACGTTGTCGATGGGACAAGCTGCTGCACGTTTTGGTCTATCTTTAGTACGTGCACTTAACGGCGAAGAAAACGTTGTTGAATGTACTTATGTTGAAGGCCCTGGCGATAAAGCACGTTTCTTCGCTCAGCCAGTTCTTTTAGGTAAGAACGGCGTTGAAAAAGTACTAGGTTACGGTGAGCTAACTGCTTTCGAAGCTGACGCACTTAACGGCGCACTTGATACGCTTAAAGGCGATATCACACTAGGTGAAGACTTCATCAAAGCTTAATCGCTTAGTGCTTAGTCGTGATGAAAAAAGCCAGTCCTAGAGACTGGCTTTTTTATGCCTAGAACATTGCTATCTTGTAGCAGTGATCTATAAACAAAAAAAGGCCGAGGGTTTAAATCCTCGGCCTTTTTTTGCGATGTGCTGATTAGGCTTTACGGTTGGCTGCAATATGCGCTAACGCGATTAATGCATCCTTGTACGGGCTGTCGTCGAGCGGTGCCAGGGCCTTTATTGCTTTGTCAGCTTCGTGTTGAGCTTGAGCCAGGGTGTAGTCTAATGCACCAGTATCGGTTAGCGCCTGCAAGATGGGTTCAAGCATCGTTAGGCCGTTGCCATCAACAATAGCGCTTCTAATCATGCTGACTTGCTCTGGCGTACCATGGGTAATTGCATGGATTAAAGGTAGGGTTGGTTTACCTTCGGCCAGATCATCACCAATGTTCTTGCCTAGCTGTTCTGCGTCGGCAGTATAATCGAGATGGTCATCAACTAACTGGAATGCGGTACCTAAATGCATACCGTAAAGCTTCATCGCTTCAATGATTGCTGGCTGTTGGTTGGTAATTACTGCTGCCAAATGAGTTGAGGCTTCAAATAGTTTGGCTGTTTTGCAGTAAATAACCCGCATGTAACTTTCTTCTGTGGTATCAGGATCGTTGACATTTATCAGCTGTAAAACCTCACCTTCGGCAATAATGTTAGTTGCATCGGCCAGTACTTCCATTATGGTGAGGTTCTTTAAATTGGTCATCATTTGGAATGAACGAGAATATAAAAAGTCACCAACCAAAACGCTAGCCTGATTGCCAAATAGTGCATTGGCTGTTTCTCGGCCCCGACGCATGGTTGATTCATCGACAACATCATCATGGAGCAAGGTTGATGTATGGATAAATTCAATAATCGCGGCAATAGCGAGATGTTCTTGACCTTGATAATTTAAAGCGCGAGCAGCTAAAACAGTTAATAGTGGACGCATTCGCTTGCCACCACTGTTGATAATATAAAAACCTAACTGATTTATTAGCGCCACGTCAGAGGATAACTGCTCTTGGATCAGTTGATTGACTAACGCCATATCTGACTTTGATAAATCGCTAATCTCGTTAAAATCCATAGTGTTTCCAGTAGTTCGATGGGGGTATTTTTAGGGAGAGCTAAGCTCTCTAAAAAATTTGTCAGATTGTACCCTAAAAATTGAGATTTAACATTATTTAAAGTAAGACCATATTGTTAGTGCGTGTGACTGTAGAGAAATTGAGCATTTATTTCTAGATATATGTTTTTTTCGTTAATTAGGACTTGCGTAAGCGAGGGCGATTGCGTAGAATTTGCGCCCTATTAAGAAACTAGATTAGGCATAACTTGCGCACATTATAAACGCAACTTATGTCATAGCGGAGATAAACATGTACGCTGTTTTCCAAAGTGGCGGTAAACAACACCGTGTGACCGAAGGTCAGACGTTGCGCCTGGAAAAAATAGACCTAGAAGCCGGTGCTAGCATCGATTTCGATAAGGTTCTAATGATCGCCAATGGCGAAGAAATTAACATTGGTGCCCCATACATTGCGGGTGGCAAGGTTGTTGCTGAAGTAATTACACACGGTCGTGGCGAGAAAGTAAAAATCGTTAAATTCCGTCGTCGTAAGCACTCTCGTAAATCACAAGGTCATCGTCAGTGGTTCACTGAAGTGAAGATCACTGCTATTAACGCTTAAGGGGAAACTGAAATGGCACATAAGAAAGCTGCTGGTAGTACTCGCAACGGTCGCGATTCAGAAAGTAAACGCCTAGGTGTTAAGCGCTACGGCGGTGAATCGGTTCTTGCTGGTAACATCCTAGTTCGTCAACGTGGTACTAAATTCCACGCTGGTACTAACGTAGGTATGGGTAAAGACCACACCCTTTTTGCTAAAGTTGAAGGTAAAGTTCAATTTGAACAGAAAGGTTCTTTAAATCGTAAATACATCAGCATCATCGCTGAGTAAACGATTTAAAACAGGATTCTAAAACCCCGCTTCTGCGGGGTTTTTTTTTAGCTTTTTGGCGGATACTTCACAGTATGGTCGCGGTTGAACCTTTAT
Organism: Gammaproteobacteria bacterium; assembly: GCA_013214945.1. Taxonomy (NCBI): domain Bacteria; kingdom Pseudomonadati; phylum Pseudomonadota; class Gammaproteobacteria; species Gammaproteobacteria bacterium. The sequence continues at coordinate 28,072 of JABSRT010000029.1, read as the reverse complement.
TATGGCCACTGGCTGGCTGTTACGTTTCTTATCGCATCTACCGCCAAAAATAACGTTATATACCCGTTGATATTAATAGGTTAAACCTGTGATATTTACTGGCTAATGGATAACGTTAAAACTATGCACTGGACGTGCAAAATGACTGTTTCTTTCTATCAGTTAGGAACAGAGTATACTTAATGCACATGTTCAGTGCGGAGAAAACAAATGAAATTTGTTGATGAAGCGATCATTCGCGTCGAAGCGGGTGATGGTGGGGCCGGAACGGTAAGTTTCCGTCGTGAAAAATGTGTACCTGATGGCGGGCCTGATGGCGGCGATGGCGGCGATGGCGGCGATATTTATATGATCGCAGATCCAAGTCTAAATACGCTAATTGATTTTCGCTATGAGCGATTCCCTCGCGCAGAGCGTGGCACCAATGGTCAAAGCCGTGACTGTACCGGTAAACGTGGTGAAGACTTAACGTTAAAAGTACCGGTCGGCACTCGGGTCACCGATGAAGGCACTGGCGAATTTGTTGGTGATTTGACTTATATCGGTCAAAAGATCATGGTCGCTAAAGGTGGTTTCCATGGTTTGGGCAATGCCCGTTTTAAAACCAGTACTAACCGTGCACCACGTCAAAAGACCTTGGGCACTGAAGGCGAAGTTCGTAGCCTTAAGCTTGAACTGATGTTGTTGGCTGATGTTGGTTTACTTGGTTATCCGAATGCAGGTAAGTCAACGTTAATTCGTGCGGTATCAGCAGCAAAACCTAAAGTGGCTGATTACCCATTTACGACCTTGGTACCAAATCTGGGTGTGGTTGGTTTAGATTCTGAACGCAGTTTTGTTATTGCTGATATCCCTGGGATCATTGAAGGTGCGGCCGAAGGCGCTGGTTTAGGGACGCGTTTCTTAAAGCACCTTGAGCGTTGTCGTATTATCATGCACGTTATTGATTTAATGCCGTATGAAGAGGGTGATCTTGGTCAAAGCGCGTTGACATTGATTGCTGAACTTGAGAAGCATAACCCCGAGTTAGCTAAAAAGCCACGCTGGTTAGTGTTTAATAAGATCGACATTGTGCCAGAAGAGGAGCTGCAGGATCGCATTGATTCTGTGTTAGACGCCTTGTGTTGGGATGGTGATTATCATTGTATTTCAGGCATCTCAAAGGAAGGTACAAAAACACTTTCTTATAAGCTGATGGATTACATTGAAGCAAATCCACTGGAAGAAATTAAGGTTGATGTTGGCGCTGAAGTTGACTTTAAGTGGGACGATTACCACAAAGAGCAAATTGGCGGCAAGAACGTTATTACTGAAGGTGATGACGATGATTGGGATGACTGGAACGAAGACGATTACGATGTTGAAGTTGAATATCGTCCTTAATCACAGATAGTAATAAAACGGTTGGCCTTGGTCAGCCGTTTTTTTTTGCTAAAAAATAATGGAACTTTTTTAATGAAAATATCAATGATCGCGGCGATGGCCCAAAATCGGGTAATTGGCAAAGACAATAAAATGCCATGGCATCTGCCTGAAGAATTACAGTATTTTAAACGTGTTACTCTCGGTAAGCCGATTTTAATGGGTCGTAATACCTATGAGTCAATTGGCCGACCATTACCAGGGCGCCAAAACATTGTTATAAGTACTAACCCAGATTTGGTAATAGCTGGAGTCGATGTCGTCAATAACATCGAGCAAGCGCTTAGCGTCGCGGGTGACTGTGAAGAACTGATGGTGATCGGCGGTGCTCGTCTGTATCAGCAAATGATCGATTTAGCCGATACGCTTTATATTACCGATATTAAGCTTGATGTCGCTGGTGATGCTTTTTTTCCCGACTATAAAGCCGAGCTGTGGATTAAAAATAATGTCGAACAACATCGTTCAAAAACAGGCATTGAGTTTGTAACTTATTCATTAGCAAAAATAAAATGAGAATGAACTTACTTTAGCTCTGGCTAATTACTCGTCAAATGATTTAATATTGTTAAATGTTAGCCCCCATTTATGATATTAAAGGACTAAGTAATGAAGTCAGTGGTCGCTTGTATTTCGTTTTTGTTGTACGCAATAAATACCCTTGTTTGGACCGTGCCTATTGTGATTTTGGCACTGGTTAAGTTAATTCCAATTGGCTTGCTGCAAAAAGCCACCAGTTATTTGCTTGACGGTTGCGCCAGTTGTTGGGTCAACGTTAACACCATTAACCAAAACCTGTTCAGCCCGTTGCAGATTGAAATTGTTGATAGGCCAGAACTATCAAATGAGCAATGGTATATCGTGATTTCGAATCATCAATCATGGGTTGATATTCTTGTGTTGCAGCGGCTGTTTTCGGGAAAAATCCCATTCTTAAAGTTCTTTCTTAAGCAGCAATTGATCTTTGTTCCGGTAATTGGTTTGGCGTGGTGGGCGCTCGATTTTCCGTTTATGAAGCGCTACAGCCGTGAGTTCTTAGTTAAGCATCCCCAATTCAAGGGTAAAGATATTACCGCAACTCGGAAAGCCTGCCAAAAGTTTAAGCATAAACCGGTCAGCGTAATGAACTTTGTCGAAGGTACCCGCTATAGCCCGATTAAACACCAGCACCAAAAATCGAAATTTGACAATTTGCTGCTGCCTCGGGCCGGTGGTTTATCCTTTGCCATTAATGCGATGGCTGATTCAATTGATACCTTACTCGATGTCACCATTGTCTATCCACAGGGCATCCCATCGTTCTGGATGTTATTGCGAGGCGACGTTAAACGAGTCAAAGTTAGTATTTCAGAGGTATCGATAACCCAAGAACATATTGGAGACTATCAAGATAATCCTGAATTTAAAGAAAAATTTCAGCAATGGTTAAATGAATTATGGCAACGAAAAGAGCAAAGAATTAAGCAGTTAACAGTGGATGATTAGCAAGCCCTGAGCCAAATTAACAGCTCAGAACAGCCTAGGGTTATACCAGTAGTTGATAGGCTAAAGTATGCTGCTTGGCCCAGTTAAGTAATTCAACTCGATTACGGGAGCTGGTTTTTCTAAAAATGGAATAAAGGTGTGTTTTCACAGTATGTGGGCTGATGTTGAGTGAATCTGCAACTTCTTGATTCTTGGCCCCTTGGCAAACGAGTTTTATAATTGTTTTTTCACGTTTGGTTAACTGTTCGGTTAATGGGGTTGATGCAATTGCCGGAACATCTTCAGACATATTTTCAAACAAAGTCGCGAGAGTTTGGCTAAGCACTTTACGCGAGAACCACCACTCACCATTAAACAGGCAGCGCAGACCTTTTAAGAACTGATCAGTTTCAATATCAGCGTAAAATACTGCTTTTATTCCCATTTGAACACAGATGTATTCATTAACTGAATTTTTTTCTACTTGGATTAAGGCCAGTTGGTGTTTGCGGCTAATTTCAGCACAGCATACAGGTACGCCGTGTGTAGTGACCTCTTGCTTACGGGTGTCAATTAAAACAATGCCTTCAGGCTCTAGATTGATTTTATCTAAGCTAATAGTCTTTATCTTCATATCGAGTGACTGCAAAATAATAGTAAGCTTTGTTAAGACAGTATCAGAAGAGTTAGATATTATATAAATAGGAGTTTTATTCATTATTACCTAATGTTCTTAGTTAAATTATTGGTGGGTAGAATTAAGTGAAATTCTGCAAATATCAAGACTGCTACATTAAGAAAAAGTTTAACCACTTACCTTAACTTAGCACTGTATTTATAATAGTTAAAGATAAAAAATCAGGTATGTTTTATGCTATTTATTTCTGTTGAACAAAGCCTTGCTCAATAGCGTAGCAGATCAGGCGAGCTGAATTGTCTATTTTTAATTTTTTCTTGAGGTTCAAACGATGAACCTCAACTGTTCTGACACTGATATGTAATTGGGTGGCAATTTCTTTATTGCTCAGCCCTTGTGCGATGCAGACTAAGACTTGGCGTTCGCGGTTTGATATTTTTGTCGTGTCGGGCTCAGGGGCAATATCGTCGAGCAAATTAAAGGACAATTCCTGACTTACATAACGTTGGCCGTTATTAATCGTTTTTATCGCATTAATTAGCTCACTGGTTGAGCTGGTTTTTAACAGATAACCTTTGGCACCCGCTTTTAGTGCATTAAGAATATAGTTATTATTTTCATGCATGCTTAAAATTAATACTTTAACTAGCGGGTATTGCTCGGTGATTAGGCGAGTTGCATCAATACCGTGTAAGTTCGGCATTCTAATATCCATCACTAAAATATCAGGCTTGCAGCTGGCTAATTGATCGAGAGCTTGCTGACCATCATTCGCTGTGGCAATGACCTCAAGTTCTGGGTCCAATTGTAATATTGCTACTAAGCCTTCTTGAACTAGGGCGTGATCGTCGGCCAGCATTATTTTAATTGTCATGACGATTACTCTCTATCGGTGGTTGTTGGAAAATAAAATTATCAAAATCGAGTCTAATTTTTATGATGGTGCCTTTATTGGGTGAGCTAAATAATGAGAACTGGCCACCAATAAACTCTATCCGTTCCTGCATATTACGCAGGCCGGTGCCGGAGTCATCCAGGTGCTTCAATTTTATGGTTTTTTCAACATTAAAGCCATCACCGTCATCTTTGATTGTCATAATAATACTACGTTCTGAGGTGCTAAACCGGATGATAACATGAGTAGCATTAGCATATTTATCGATGTTGGTTAGTGCCTCTTGAGCTATTCGATAAAAGGTTGTTTCTATTCGGCTGTCGTGGCGATCGATATTTTCGGCGTATTGCAGATCTGTGGTGAAGGTCGTGCGTTCTTGATAGTCGGCGACCAAAATTTGTAAAGCGGCTCCCAACCCTAAATCATCAAGGCTAGCCGGTCGAAGTCCTTTGGATATCCGCTTTATTTCGATGATCGCTTCATGGATAGTTGCTACGCCTTTTTTTAGGTGCTCTGGGGCGCCGTCACTGTTCTGAGCCAAATGCATTTCGGCGGCTTGTACTTGAAAGCGACCCGACACGAGCAGCTGAATAATACCGTCATGGAGTTCGCGTGCTACCCGCGAGCGCTCATCTTCTTGAAATTGAATGACACTATGGATCAGCTGCTGCAGTTTTGTATCAGCATTACGTTTATCTGATAAATTAATTGCAAAACCGATCCAAGCGACAAGTACTAACGACGATATGGTAACGGTTAAAATTAAGGTCGAAGTTGATTCGGTACTTTGGCGTAATTCGGCTAAAAAGGCTTCGCTGACCTCTTGGGTATCATCAAGATACACCCCTGCACCAATCATCCATGGCCATGGTTCGAGTTGGGTTGCGTATGATATTTTTTCTTCATCGATTTTTGTACTGGGTTTAGGCCAGTTATAACGATAAAATCCGCCTCCCTCTTTGGCCGTTTTTATTAATTCTTGTACCAGAAATTTACCATGGCTATCAGTTTGCCCCCATAAATTTTTTCCAACAATATCAGGCCAAGCTGGCAGCACTAAATTTAGCCCATCGTACTGATATATGAAGAAATAGCCGTCTTTACCAAAGCGCAGTTTGTTGACCAGTTCAATAGTTCTTCGTTGCTGCTCTTGTTCCGAAAACTCGGGTTTCATTGCGTAATGCTCAACCGCAATCGAGGTTAAATTTAAGTAGTTAACTAATTCTTGTTTTTTTGACTCGATATAGAATCGATTAAAACTATCAAGTCCCTGATCAACTAGCTGTTTGGTGTGTTTATTAACGATGCTGGTGAGAAAATAACTCATAATGACCAACGGGATCACCGATAGCATCACAATACTTAATTGAACTGATATTTTTCGTTTCACGTTGTTATTACTAGGTTGCGTTTGGCATGTTTGAATACTACTAGTCATGACTAAAACTGCAACCCCATTGCTATATTTATGAGCAATATGGTTGCAGTTGAGCGAACTTATCGGTATTAGTCGGCGCTATTGAGGTAGGCTTGATCTGAAATTTTGGTCCATGCTCGCACTTGTTTTTGATAAGTACGTTGCGATTGAATAATTTCTTTGGTCAGAGCATCTTTTTCAGCAAATTGATCGAGCAATTGTTGGTTTTTCTTTCTTAATGCCAACATGACCTCGCGCGGAAACGTTTTTATTTTAATTGCGGGGTAGTTTTTGTTTATTTTTGCTAGATTTTTCCCCGATTCGTGAATCGATCTTGCGTACATATCAAAAGCGCTAGCTTTCATGGCGGTAGTAAGGATCTGCTGTAAATCTTTTGGTAACGAATGATAAGCGCGGCTGTTGACCATAAACTGTAACTCGGTCGCTGGTTCATGCCAACCGGTATAATAGAACGGCGCTATTTTGTGAAAACCCATCCTTAAATCAAGCGAAGGACCGACCCACTCAACGGCATCAATGGTATTGCGTTTTAATGCAGTGTATAACTCACCTGCTGGAATGTTGACTGGTTTAGCCCCTAGTTCAGCTAAAATCTCACCGGCAAAGCCGGGAATACGAATACGCAATCCCTGCAAATCATCAATCGAATTAATTTCTCGTTTAAACCATCCACCCATTTGATTGCCGGTATTACCACCGGGAAATGACAGCATATTATGACGTGAGAAAACTTTTTTCATTAATGCCATGCCGCCGCCATAATAAAACCAGGCGTAGCTCTCGGATGCCACCATACCAAAAGGCATGGTGGTAAAAAACATCGTATTGGTATCGATATTTTTCCAATAATAGGCCGCGGAATGACCCATTTGATATTGGCCTGTTTTAACCATGTCAAAAATTCCGAACGGGGCTTTATGTTTGTTTTTTGAATGGATCTGAATGATTAGGCGCCCGTTAGACATTTCTTTGACTAACTTAACCATTTGTTTCGAGGTATCGCCGAAGATCGGGAAATTGGTTGGCCAGCTTTCAGCTAAACGCCAGCGAAAAACCTTTTTAGCTGCCAATACTGGTTGAGTAACAAATATCGTCGCGCAAAAGGTAAGTAACACCAGCGTAAACCTATTCATTTTTCATTCAAGACCTAGTCGTAAAAGTAAGTTAAATGTATAAGAATTGTTCAATAAAGGCAAATTCACACAATGGCTTAATCATGAAAAAATGGTGATATTGAATTTTTATTCGACCAAAATCAATCATTTGATAATGATCAAATCAATATAAAATTATTGGGTAAGTAACCATCTTGCGGTCTGTTCGTCGGTAATTAAGCCGTTAATCCATTTTCCTCGCAGCGACGCTAAAATTGCGGTTTGTTTTTCTGAGCCAGAGGCAATTCCGATGATCGCCGCTTTGTTGCTTTGACGAAGGTCATGACTTGTTACCCGAGTATTGATCGGATGTTTGATTACTTGCCCTTGATGGTCAAAGAATCGACCTAAAAGTTCGCCGACAGCACCTTTCTTTTGCAGTGCTTGCGATTCCTTGTCATTGATAAAGCCGTTCGATACGATCGGGCTGGACTCGCCAATTGACCCTATACCAATAAAAATCACATCAGCATTGCTCGCTTTAAGTGCCATTTGTTGATACAAGTCGGTGCTGCACCATACTTTATGACTTTGCTCATTCGTAGAGTACAAAGGAGCGGGCAATTGGTAGTAACCCGCTTTAATTTTATCAGCAAACAACATCGGCACGTCATCGTAATAATTACACAGGCCATCTGAATTCATCTGGCTAATGAGAGCGATACATTGGTGTTGGCTTTTATTAATGTTTTCTAGATTGTTTATCGAGAGTTTTAAGGTTAACCCTGAACCAAGGCCAATGGTTAAGGGCTCGTCTTGTTTTATATACTGTGAAATTACTTGCGAGGCACCATAAGACACTAATGTTTTATGATCAGAACCACTATTTTTTTCGTAAGGAACAATTCGACACAGTGATAAATTAAACTTTTCCTGAAGCATTTTTTCGTATTCAAGACATATTGCAACCGGGTGTTTAATATCGATCGAAATTATTCCTTCCTCATTGGCCGAAGCTATCATGCGCTGCACCGCGGGGCGTGATACACCTAAAATAACTGCAATTTCGCTTTGGTTTTTTCCTGCTACGTAATATAGCCATGCAGCTCTCACCAGACTATCTAATTTGTGTTCTGCTTTCACCTGTAATTCCCTAGTGTAATTTTAAATGTTTTGGGTTGCGCCAGCCCAACACAAATTTAAGCTTCTAATGCTGATTTCTGTCGCAGTATACCTTGATTCTTATGCTGGTGTATCTAGCGTTGTGGCATTGATATATGGCTCAGGAAATATAGCAATCAATTGAAATCATCACCTTATTCACCATATTTATTAGAGATGGCAAGCAAGAACTACGAAGCAAGCGCTGCGAATAAAAGTTAAACGAGTCTATTTTCGTCATTTTACATCGCTGATGTGTATAGAGATAGCGGTGGCCAAAAAACTACTTGTTCTCATCACCAAGCTTTGAATACCCAAGTAGAAACATAAGATGAATTCTTGGTCTTATATTCGAATGTGAACAATTGATCTTGTTGTGGACAAATATTCGGCTGTGATTTATAGTGACTTTAACGAAAGGTTAATTAAAGGTTAATAGTTTGAGTGATTCACATTGTTATACATGGCTCCACATCGGTTTGGGCGGATTTCATCGTTCACATCAGGCTTGGTATTTGCAACAGTTGATAGAGGCTGGTGACAATCGTTGGTCTATTACCGCAGGTAATATGCGGTGTAATGATGAAGCGATTGCCTTGACCTTGCGTGATCAACAAGGGGAGTACGTATTAGAGACTATTTCTCCGCAAGGCGAATGCAAATATCAAAAGATCAGCTCAATAAAAACCATTATCCCTTGGCAAGAAGGCTTAGCGCCTTTAATTAATACTGGAGCCTTGGCATCAACCAAGGTGGTTGCTTTTACCGTGACCGAAGGAGGATATTATTTAGATCCTAATAATAAGTTGGATCTAAATAGCGACGATATTCAGGCCGATTTAGCCGGCGGCACTCAAACGATTTATGGCGTGGTGGCTCAAATTTTACGCCGTAGAATGGCGGCTAATCATGGCCCGGTTACCTTGCTTAACTGCGATAATTTACGTCATAACGGCGATCGTTTTCAGGGCGGCTTAATTGAGTTTCTAGCACTGCAGCAAGATCAAGCATTACTCGAATGGGTAGCCAGCAATGTTACCTGCCCTAATAGCATGGTGGATCGTATTACTCCGCGTCCAAGCGCAGAATTACCGCAACGGATCAAAGATAAAACTGGCATCATCGATAATGCACCCGTGATGGCTGAATCATATATTCAATGGGTGATCCAAGATAACTTTAGTGGTCCACGCCCTGATTTGGCGAGTGTCGGTGTCGAGTTGGTCGATTGTGTAGTGCCGTACGAAGAAGCTAAAATTAGAATTTTAAATGCCACGCATAGTTGCATTGCCTGGGCCGGTACGCTGCTTGGTAAATCATTTATATATGAAAGTGTTGCAATAGATTTTGTGCGTAATTTAGTATTTGATTATGTCACGTATGACGTAATACCTAGTTTGGCCCATGTTGATATTGATTTAGAAAATTATCGCGATGTGGTGCTAGAGCGTTTTGCCAATCCTAATATTCAAGACACGAACCAACGCGTAGCCGCTGATGGTTTTTCTAAAATGCCGGCGATGATTACGCCGACTTTGCTCGATTGCTACCAAAGAAATCACTCTCCAGAAGCGACGGCGGTATTGCCGGCCTTCTTCTTTATCTTTTTGGAAAGATGGCACCAAGACAGCCTTCCTTATGAATACCTCGACGGTATTGCTGACAAACAAGCTGTGGCCGCGATGTTCCAAAGCAAAGATCCGATTAAAGTTTATGCCAGTAACAATATGTTATTTGGTGAGCTCGCCGTTAAACCTGAATTTGAGCGTTTATTACGCGAGAAAATTGGTCAGTTAAGTTTGCAATTATCACAACAACAGGAGGGATCTATATCTAACACATATTCAGCGTAAAGCTACTCACAACAATAATATTAAACTATATAGAAAAGGAGATGTTTTAATGAAAAAGTTAATAATAGGTGCGCTATTAAGTGCGATTACTATAAGTCCAGCAATGGCGACAGATAAAATTAAAATTGGTTTTTCTAATCGAACTTTAAATGGTGCTTTTTTCAATGGCTTAACTGAGTACATGAAAATTCACGGTAAAGAAAAAGGGTTTGAACTAATTATTACTGATGCGCGTAGCGATATGAATAAGCAAATTTCAGACGTTGAAGACATGCTGTCACAAGATATCGATTACCTGATCCTCAACCCGCAAGATCCTGCTGCGGGAAAAAGAATTGCCGAAATAGCTAAACGCCGCGGTGTCGCGACGTTTATTCTCGATAGCGATATTTCATTAGAAGCGCCCGTGGTAACGCGGGTAATGGCTAATAATGCGGTAAACAATCGTCTAATTGGTGAGTTTGCAGTCGAACAATTTGGTAATAAGCCAATGAAATGTGTACTGATTAGTGGTAATCAAGGCAACTTGGTTGGCGCTAAGCGCAGCAACAACTTTTTATTAGGAGTGATGGAAACACAAATTCGCAAATATAACACGACTAACTTAACTATTTTGAGCCAAGCCTGGGGTAACTGGGATCAGCAAGGTGGTTTAAAAGCGATGGAAGATTTGATTGTAGCCCAAGGTGATGATCTTAACTGTGTATATAGTGAAATGGACGATATGGGCTTAGGCGCGATTCGGGCATTAAAAGCAGCCAATAAACTTGATCAAGTCAAAGTATATTCACACGATGGTTATAAAAGAGGCCTTGAAGCTATTCAGCGCGGTGAACTCCAAGCAACAGCTTCGAATAATCCAAATACATTAACCAAAACAATCCTCGATATTATTGAAAAATATCATGCCGGTGAAACTGAATCTCCAGATTATGTTTATATCCCACCTGTATTAATTACTAAAGAGAATGTCGATAAAGTCTATGACGCGAAGTCACTTTATTAAGCCACTGCTCGCACTTGCCCTTTAGCGCCCACTGGGCCGCTAAAGGGCTTAATTAATATAAAAATAAACAGGGGGATCAGTTGGATAAAATTAACAGTGAATATTCGATCGTTATTAATAATGTTCAGAAAAATTTTGGTGGTATCCGTGCCTTAAAGAGCGTCGATCTTAAAGTTAAAAAAGGCTCTATTCATGCGCTAGTGGGAGAGAATGGGGCGGGCAAGTCGACCTTAATGAAGATCCTTTCAGGCATCCATATCAAAGATGGTGGCACGATTAACATCGATGGTCAGGACGTTCACTTCACTAGCCCAAAGCAAAGCCAAGCACATAACATTGGCATTATTCACCAAGAGTTAGCGCTTTCTCCCGATTTAACGGTGGCTGAAAATATATTCTTGGCTGATTTAGGGTTTGGTAGTCAGTTAATTAATACCAACCAAATAAACAGTTTAGCTAAGTTGGCACTTGATCAGCTTGGGTTTGAAATTGATCCAACAACCCGCTTAGGCGATTTAAGTATTGCTTATCAACAGATGGTTGAGATTGCTAAGTCGTTGGCAAAAAATGTCAATATATTGATCTTAGATGAGCCGTCAGCGATCTTGTCCGATAAAGAAATTTCGGTCCTTTTTGAAAAACTCAGAGAGTTAAAAGAAAAGGGTGTCACCATTATTTATATTTCTCATCGGTTAGAAGAGATCTTTAGGTTAACCGATGCGATAACCATTATTAAAGATGGCACCACTGTTACCGAGCTCGATCCTAAAACTTGTACCGAAAGTGACATTATTAACGCCATGGTGGGCCGAACATTTGAAAAGTTATTTCCACCGAAACTGACACCATCAAATGAAACGGTATTAGAAGTTATTGATCTTAATACCGCCAGATTGCTGCGTAATATTAATCTTAATATCAAAAAAGGCGAGATTGTCGGGCTCGCTGGATTAATTGGCTCTGGTCGCACCGAGATAGCGCGTTGCTTATTTGGCATTGATTTAATGGCATCTGGGATTATCAAAAAAAATGGTCAAGCCTTACAGATTAATCACCCGGCCGATGCGGTTAAATTAGGGATTGGCTTGGTACCTGAAAGTAGAAAAGAGCAGGGCGCAATACTGTCACGTTCTATTCGCGAAAATATGACGTTATCAAACCTCAAGGGTTCAAGTTCATTTTTTGGCTTGATTAATCGTCTAAAAGAAACAACGGTCAGTCATAAATTACAAAAAAGTTTAGCGATAAAATTAGGCTCAATTGAGGACCCAATCTCAAGCTTAAGTGGCGGCAACCAGCAAAAGGTTGTGATAGCCAAGTGGCTCAATACTGACTGTGATGTTTTGATTTTGGATGAGCCAACCCGTGGCGTGGATGTTGGCGCTAAGTCGGAAATTTATAACATTATTGTTGAGCTAACTCAAAAAGGTTATGCCATTTTAGTTATTTCGTCAGAGCTGATGGAAATCATTGGCCTGTGTCATCGCACTTATGTGATGAGTGAGGGTGAAATATCTGGTGAGTTGATTGCCGATGAAATGACCGAAGAAAATATTATGAGGATGGCTCTACCGAAAAGAGCCGTAATTTAAGGAAAAATATAATGAATTCAATCGTGACAGAACAAGGGCTACCAACAAATAGCTTTTCAATGAAAAAGGGCTTCGCTCTGCTTGCTGAGCATTCAACCGTGGTGGTGTTTGTTGCCATGATGATCGCCGGATATTTTTTATCTGACAAATTTTATTCTGTAACTAATATTACCAATGTATTGCGCCAAAGCGTGCCGCTTGGCATTGTATCTTTGGGTATGTTGTATGTCATTTTAACCGGTGGTATTGATTTATCCGTTGGCTCGATCATGGCCTTAGTGTCTGTGGTCGTTGCATTGATGATCCCTGAATATGGTTTATGGATTGCGATATTTGCAGGGATGGTGGTCGCTACCTTGGTTGGTTCTTGTGCCGGTGGTTTGGTCTCGTATTTTAAAATTGCGCCGTTTATTGCTACTTTAGCCATGATGACAATTGCGCGTGGCTTGGCGTTAATTGTGTCTAAAGGCCAACCAATTTTTGTTGACGACGTCGCGTTTGTTGACTTTGGTACCGGGTATTTTATGGGCTTACCTTTACCTGTTTATGTGTTTTTGGGCTTTTCAATGCTCGCTCATTTTGTTTACAAAAAGACAGCATTTGGTCGCTTGGTTATCTCGATTGGTTCTAATGAAACCGCTACCCGTTTTGCCGGTATTCCGGTTGAGCGTTTTAAGTTTGCAGTATATGCCCTAAGCGGCATGGCATGTGGAGTAGCTGGGGTGATTGCAGCAACTCGAACTGGTGTTGGGTCTCCGGTGTTAGCATTATCATTTGAACTAGACGCGATTGCCGCTGTTGTGGTCGGCGGGGCGAGTTTGGCCGGCGGACGGGGCACGGTATTTAAGACGGTTATCGGCGTTTTAATTTTAAGTGTTATTTCAAACATTATGAATTTAATGAATATTTCTGGTTACCTGCAACAAGTGGTTAAAGGTGTGATTATTGTGTTGGCCGTAGTGCTAGAAAGTTTTAAATCAAAACATTAACCATGCTAGGCACGGCAAGCGCATTATAAATATCGCAAGCCAAAATCCATACATATTACGAAAAACCGCCGTAAATCCGTCCGTGGAGGCTTATTTTTCGTCCATGAAAAAGATGTTTTTCTTCACATGCACGGACACTGGCAATTTAGCCTTTTTTAGGCGCTGTAAATTTCAAAGTTTCTGAGCACTTTATTGACGACATATTGCTTTGAATATGGAGAAAACCTATTTTCAAGGACGAAAATCAGAGCTACATGGACGTATTCATGCGTTTTTCGTAATTCAAAGGAATATTTCGGTGGAGCAGCTGAAATTAAATTAATACGCTCTTGCCGTGCCACGCTAGGCTGGTGTGAGGTCGTTTGACTGATATTGATTGGTCGAGTGTGTTTTTGATAATTATTATGGATATTACAACCAATGACTAAAAATACCGTTATTTTTGATATGGATGGAGTCTTGATCGACTCTGAACCATTTTGGCGTCAGGCCCAAATCGCAGAGCTTGCTAAGTACAATGTGACAGTAACTGCTGATGACTGCATTAAACATACGATGGGCCGCAAACTGGAAGAAATTGCTCATATTTGGTGCCAACGCTTTGAGCTATCGATCGAGCCGCGCGAATTACAGCTTAATATTATGCACTCAGTCATTGCTTTAATCAAAGAGCAAGGCACGGCGATGCCGGGTTTGAATAATTTACTTAAGTTTTTAAAAAATAATAATTTTAATATTGCGCTTGCGACATCGTCTAGTCTGCCGGTTATTGAAGCGGTATTAGCGCGTCTGTCGGTCACAGAGTATTTTCAGGTGATATGCAGTGGTGATAATGAACAGTACGGCAAACCTCATCCCGGCGTTTATTTAAGTGCCGTTAAGCAGTTGCAAGTGACTCGGCAGCAGTGCGTGATTATTGAAGATAGCGTGACTGGCATGATTTCGGCAAAAGCGGCGGCGATAACGACCTACGTGATGCCAGAAGATATTAACGATCCTAAATTTAGCATCGCCGATGGTATTTTTAGTTCGCTAGAAAAAATTGAGCATTACTTGGCTAGCAAGCAATCTTAACGGTATCTATCTCGACTTTAAAATGCGCTCTACGTGTTGATTTTGGGCTTTTGCTTGAAATCTAAGCATCAAGATGCAGCTCGATGATTCATACTACCGATCAAATAATTAAATGAAACAGGCTTATGTATTTAGGAATTGATTTAGGAACCTCTGGGGTAAAGATTATTATATTGGGGGAGGATGAAGGCCTAATTGGTCAAGCGTCTGCCCCATTAACAATCTCTCGTCCAGAAAATTTGTGGTCTGAACAAGATCCACATGCTTGGTGGCAGGCAACTAATGAAGCGATGGCCCAATTAAAAGCGCAACACGGCAGCGTGTTTGGCGAAATAAAGGGAATTGGCTTATCTGGTCAAATGCATGGCGCGACCTTGCTTGATCAAAACGATCAGGTTATTCGTCCTGCGATATTATGGAATGACGGACGCAGCCATATTGAATGTGGTGAAATCGAACAACGGATTGTGACGAGCCGTCAAATAACCGGTAATGTCGCAGTGCCAGGTTTTACCGCACCTAAACTCGCTTGGCTTAAGAAAAATGAGCCAAATCAGTTTGCTAAAATCAACAAGGTCTTGTTGCCAAAAGATTATTTACGGCTGCTGATGACGGGAGATTATGCTTCTGATATGTCTGATAGTGCCGGAACATTATGGCTTGATGTGGCAAAGCGCCAATGGTCAGACGATATGCTCGCGGCTACCGATCTGACCCAGTCTCATATGCCTAAATTGTTCGAAGGTACCGAAATTACTGGCACCTTACGCGCTGAAATAGCATCGAACTGGGGGCTAAAACAAGTTCCTGTCGCCGCCGGAGCCGGTGATAACGCCGCCGGAGCTGTAGGCATTGGTGTGATAAACCCCAACGAGGCTTTTTTGTCCTTGGGCACTTCCGGTGTTTATTTTGTCGCGAACAAAAACTACCAACCCAACGCTAATGGTGGAGTACACACTTTCTGTCATTGCATTCCTGATACTTGGCATCAGATGTCGGTGATCCTCAGTGCAGCAAGCTGTTTAAGTTGGGTCACTAAATTGACTGGCGCGGCAAACGAAAAAGCATTGTTAGACGAAGTAGACACTGAAGATTTTAGCCAGCCTTGTCCGGTGACTTTTTTACCCTACTTATCGGGCGAACGTACGCCACATAATAACCCTAATGCCAAAGGGGTGTTTTTTGGGTTATCCCACAATACCTCTCGCAGTACCTTAGGCCGTGCCGTTTTAGAAGGCGTCGCTTTTGCCTTTGCCGACGGGCAGCAAGTATTGCTCGATTCGGGAACCCAAATTGCCCAAGTCTCGGTGATTGGTGGCGGTGCTCGCAGTCAATTATGGGGAAAAATTATTGCTAGTGTGCTTAATCAGCCGCTGATTTATCGTGAAGGTGGGGAAGTTGGTCCAGCATTTGGTGCTGCCCGCTTAGCACGGATCGCCGTGTCGGGACTGTCAGCGCAAAGCGTTTGTCAGCCGGGCAAGGTCACTTCTATTATCGAAAGCAACAACGCGATGTCTGACTATTATCAGCCGCAATACCAAAAGTACCGGCAGTTATACAGCTGTTTGGCGCCACACTTTTAGCAAAGTAAGCCAGTAACAGTCGTTAAATTCGACACAGTAATATAAACCGCATGCATTGTTTAACGTTAAGTTATCAACGAACTGGGCTTAACGTTAATCGCCGTGATTGGGAAAAAAGCTATCGCTTGTTTACTCAATCAATAAACTCTGTAATAGGACGAACATGAATTTATTAGCACAATTAAAACAAGTAACAGTGGTAGTTGCCGACAGTGGTGATGTTGATTCAATTAAAGCATTAAGCCCGATTGACGCCACAACTAACCCATCGCTAATTCTACAAGCGGCTAAGTTACCGCAATATCAACATTTGATCTATAACGCGATTGTCCAAACAACGGGTAGTACCCAAGATGTTTGCGACCAACTGATCGTTAATTTTGGTTGCGAAATTCTTAAAGTTATCCCTGGTCGAATCTCTAGTGAAGTCGACGCTCGTCTTTCTTATGATACTCAGGCCAGTATCGAAAAAGGTCGAAAATTAATTAGCTTGTATCAGGCGCAGGGTATTGCCAAAGAACGAATTTTAATTAAGCTCGCTGCGACTTGGCAGGGTATTAAAGCCGCCGAACAATTAGAAAAAGAAGGCATCGCCTGTAACCTAACGTTGTTGTTTAGCATGGCTCAAGCTGTTGCATGTGCCGAAGCAAACGTCACGTTGATCTCGCCTTTTGTTGGCCGGATCCTAGATTGGTACAAACAACACGAAAATAAAGAATATGAAGGTGCCGATGATCCTGGTGTGCAATCGGTAACTAAGATCTACAATTATTACAAATCATATGGTTACAACACGGTGATTATGGGCGCTAGCTTCAGAAATACCAGCGAAATAATTGAGCTTGCTGGCTGTGATCTGTTAACTATATCGCCGGCGTTACTAACGCAATTACAGCAAACGACTGGGCAGCTAGACGTGAAATTATGTGCTGATAACATTGCAGTCAAATCATCAGCTGAGATTGTGCCATTAAATGAAGCTAATTTTAACGAGCAGCACGCTGCAGATCTGATGGCAACCGAAAAGCTTGCTAGCGGCATTGAGCAATTTGCCAGTGATCAGCAATCGTTAGAAGATCTAGTTTTATCACTAATCCCACAGCAAGAAACACTTCAACAATGATTTATAGGGGGCGGTAACGCCTCCGTTTTCAATTTTTTTTAGCTTGCCCTTTTAATGCCATCTTTCACGGCAGGTGCTTGCCTGCCTGATGGTAATTTTTAATTAAGATGATCAAATAGGAATAAAACATGACCAGCAGAAAACAATTAGCAAATGCTATCCGCGCTTTAAGCATGGACGCGGTACAACAAGCACAGTCAGGTCACCCGGGTGCCCCAATGGGGATGGCCGATATTGCACAGGTGTTATGGCATGATTTTTTAAAACACAACCCGACTAATCCCAACTGGTGCGACCGAGACAGATTTGTATTAAGCAACGGTCATGGTTCGATGTTAATTTATTCTTTACTGCATTTGTCTGGTTACGATTTACCCATTGATCAACTCAAGCAATTTAGACAACTGCACTCGAAAACCCCCGGCCATCCTGAATACGGATATACCCCAGGAGTAGAAACGACCACGGGGCCGTTAGGTGCCGGATTGTCTAACGCGGTCGGTATGGCGATTGCTGAAAAAAGTTTGGCTGCACGTTTTAACCGTAAAGGTTTCGATATTGTTGATCACTATACGTATTGTTTTTTAGGTGATGGCTGCTTAATGGAAGGTCTATCACATGAAGTGAGTTCGTTGGCGGGCACTTTAGGGCTCGGCAAGCTAATTGCGTTTTGGGATGACAATGGCATTTCGATTGATGGCGAGGTTCAAGGCTGGTTTACCGATGATACGCCTGCTCGCTTTAAAGCCTATAATTGGCACGTTATTGCTGATGTCGACGGCCACGATCCAATCCAGATCCAGCAGGCGATTGAGCAGGCAAAGTTAGTGATTGATAAGCCAACCATGATTTGTTGTAAAACGATTATAGGATTTGGCTCACCGAACAAATCGAACTCTCATCAGTGCCACGGTTCACCGCTAGGCGATGCTGAAATAGCCGCGGCTCGACAATTTTTAAATTGGTCGCACCCACCCTTTGAAATACCAGCTGATGTTTATGCCGGTTGGGACGCCAAAGCAAAAGGGCAAAATCAAGAGCTGAAGTGGCATCAACGTTTTAGCGCTTATCAACTCGCCTACCCAGAACTGGCCGATGAATATCAGCGCCGGGTGATTGATAAAGAGTTACCTAAATCTTTTGCTGAGAACGCTGACTCATTTATCTTGCAATGTCACAATGACGCAGCAAATATTGCGAGTCGTAAAGCGTCTCAAAACAGCATTGAAGCCTTTGGTAAGTTGCTACCTGAATTACTGGGTGGCTCGGCCGATCTTGCGGGATCAAACTTAACCTTATGGTCAGGATCAAAGGGAATTACTGCTGAGGATCCAGACGGTAACTACTTGTTTTATGGCGTTCGTGAATTTGGCATGAGCGGCATTATGAACGGTATTTCGTTACACGATGGTTTTATTAACTATGGAGCTACTTTTCTAATGTTTATGGAATACGCCCGTAACGCTGTCAGAATGTCGGCGTTGATGTCGATTCAAAACATTTTTGTGTATACCCATGACTCAATTGGTCAGGGCGAAGATGGTCCGACACATCAACCTATCGAGCAGATCGCTAACCTAAGAATGACCCCAAATTTACAGACTTGGCGCCCGTGTGATGCAGTAGAAACTGCGGTCGCTTGGAAAGCTGCCATTATCAGGCAAGACGGCCCGTCAGCATTAATTTTTAGTCGCCAAAATTTACCGCATCAACCACGAGATAATAAGCAACTGCCTGATATTGCGAAAGGCGGTTATATATTAAAGGACTGTGTCGGTCAGCCCCAATTGATCCTAATTGCAACGGGCTCTGAAGTAGCTTTGGCGATTGATGCTGCGGCCAAATTAACGGACTCTGGACTGTTGGTGCGCGTTGTCTCTATGCCTTGTACTAACTTATTCGACAGCCAAGATATTCAATATCAAGAATTGGTGTTACCTAGTGATGTGAAATCGGTTATCGCTATTGAAGCAGCCCATGTCGATTTTTGGCATAAGTATGTTGGACGTCATGGCAAGATTATAGGTATGAACAGCTTTGGCGAGTCAGCTCCGGGTGGCGAACTACTTAACTACTTTGGGTTTACGGTCGCCAATGTAGTTGATACGGCGAAAACATTGTTAAGAGTAAATGCTTAACCCACAATTTTTGTGAGAAGGTAGATCGTAGGCAATGGTGCGCTACGATCTGTCATTGCACTTGCTGATTCGGCAGTTTAATAGTAATAAGCTTGGCTTTGTTGTGCTAAAGAGTTGCCATTTGAACAGCAAGTCGCCGTAAACCCGTCCATGGGGGCTCTGGAGCAGCATCTCGACAATTGCTCCTGTATTGTCCTAATATCTTACATCCGTGTAAGAACATGCTGCTCAAGCTTGCTTTATCAAATACCAACCCTTTCAATTAATTCGAAGCATAACTACAGTTAAGATGAACATAACCAATCAGCTCGATATTGCCGATTATTAATAGCGGGTTTTACACCAGTTATTTTGTTGGCTGTCGGTCAAAAAGCTCCAAGCAATAAAATGACTTACTTTGTTGCCTTGGCTCATCGTCACAACTTTTACTTGCGCGGCGTTTGCTTGAGTTAGGCTCTGTTGCAATGCGCTGAGGTTTGCTTTTTTAGAGACCAATGAACTAAACCACAATACCTGAAAGCGATAGTCCTGACTTTCTTTAATCATATTACGGATGAAACTAAGTTCGCCACCGGGGCACCATAACTCGGCTTTTTGACCACCGAAGTTGAGCATGTCTTTATCTGTAACTTGTTTACCCAAATTGCGCCATTTGCGTTGCGAGCCTTTAGTTGCTTCGGCCTGCGACTGATGAAATGGTGGATTGGACATGGTTAAATCAAAATATTCATTGGCTTTAATAATACCATCGAAGATCTTTTTCGGATTATTTTGTAAACGACAATCAATCGCTGATTTTAACCCTTTGTTTGCGTCGATAATGTGGTTGGCTGTTTTGATTGAAACAGGATCTATATCAGAGGCCACGAAATTCCAGCGATAACTGCGCTGGCCTAAAATGGGGTAAATGCAGCTGGCACCAGTGCCGATGTCGAGCACTGAAACTTTTTGGCCCGCTGGCGGTTTGCCATTATTGGTTTGGGTTAATAAGTCAGCCAGATAATGAATATAGTCGACGCGCCCCGGAATAGGCGGGCACAGATAATTATCGGGAATATCCCAAAAATCAATCCGATAATCTTGCTTTAATAAGGCCAGGTTGAGTTGCTTTACCGCGTTCGCATTAGCAAAATCAATCGACTTATTGTCATATTGATTCACACTGACAAATTCAGCTAGGGGTGGATGGATCTGGCATAAGTTATCAAAGTCATAACCTTGGTTATGACGATTTCGTGGATGCAGCTGTTGCTTTGACATTATTTGGTGCCAATACGGTAAGTGCCATTAGACAGAAATTGCACGACTTGGTCGCGTTTTTTACCGATTAATAACGAGCCATCATCCATAAACAAAAAGTTTTTCCAGCAACGTTTAAATACACCCCAGTTTGTTTCGATCACATGGTGGCGATCGTTGCAGTAATAAACGGTGGTGTTGTTGGCCCAATCTAAATGTTCAAGAATTTGCGCTGGTAAGTCTGGTTCTTCACTGTCCCAGGTTGCTTCCCATGGTCCCTGATTTGACCAAGTATTTGGATCAAAAGCCCAATCACCTTTTTTGAAAAAGTCAGGATGATCAACTTGGTTGCTGATGAAGCCGCCCCATAACGTGATGGCGCGGGGAGAGGTCATTGGCTTTATTTGAACACTGTCGAGTTCATTGATCGGCAAGCTCTGGTGACGAAAGATCCAAGATTTTGGGTGTTGTTCTAATGGGATATATGACATGACTGTGCGGCCAACTATTAATTAATGGCGGTGATTATAGCAAGATTTACTTACAGGCGATAACGCTGATGGAGAATTCTTACCCGTTCGACATAAGCTTTGGTTTCAGGATAAGGGGGAACGCCATTATATTTTTCAACGGTACTAGGGCCTGAATTATAGGCGGCGGTTGCTAAGCTGATATTGCCATTAAAACGTTTGAGCATTTTGGCTAAATATAAGGTGCCACCATTAATATTAGCAGCGACTTGCTGTGGTTTTTCTACCCCAAGCTGTTTGGCTGTGGCCGGCATTAGCTGCATTAAACCAACCGCGCCTTTTTTTGAAATAGCGTTGGCTTTGAAAGCTGATTCAGCATGAATGACCGCACGGATTAATGCCGCTGATACCTGATGAGACTGGCTCGCTGCGACGATTTCTGTTTGATATTTTTTATGAAATAACGGGATGTTATGCCAATTAACCGAGGAATTAACTTCGCAGGCAAAACAAGTGAAATGCAACGTTTTATAGCGCTTAGTGGCCGGTTTTTGATCCGAATAGGTCACCGAACCATTGGCATTTATATATTGGAATACTGTGGTTGTTGCTGCTTCAAGTGTTAGGTGATAACAAAGTAACATCAAGAACATCATTAATTTGAACATAATCGCCCATCGCTGACTGGTTTTATTAAGCTTAGCGGATATTGTACCGCGATAAAACCATTGTATATGCTTTGTTGAATTGCGTCGTGGTTGGTTATTTTAATTGCGGTGATTAGCGCAGTATACTTATTCGGTACATAGGTTACTTGTAACACTGGCATTAAGATCGAGTAGAGGAATTGAGTAGAGGAGCTAAGCATGCAAGATCACAACGATAAAATCACCGTCTATTACGATGGTGCCTGTCCTAGCTGCATTAAAGATCGCGCCAATTATCAAAAAATGGCTGGTGCGGCGGCAGATAATGTCTGCTGGTTTGACATAACAGATCAAGAACAAGAATTACGGCGCTTGGGCATTGATCCTGCGAAAGCATTAACCGAGCTCCATCTTAAAACTGCCACTGGGCAGATTATCTCAGAGCTCGATGCTTATATTGCCTTGATGCAACCCGTTGCAGTCCTTAAGCCGGTCGCTTGGTTGATCGGCTTACCCGTTATTCGACCAATTTTGGCGTTTTGTTATCACAAACTGGTTACTCGGCGCTTGGCTAAACAAGACCGGCTTAAGTAGATTTTCTGGTAACCTCTAGTGTAGCTTCATTCGTGGTCTGACAATTTTCATTACTTTTTCTGCAAACCATAGTGCCAGTGTTTTTGCGGTGCCATGTATCGCGCGCTGGTGCATGCGATACAGCGAGATATACACTAATTTGGCGATCCGTCCTTCAATAAACATGCTGTTTTTAGTCAGATTACCCATTAAACTTCCAACCGTACTAAACCGCGACAAATTGACTAAAGAACCGTAATCAACATATTGATAATCTCGCAAAGGTTGTTGATTAAGGCCACGGATAATATTGTGCTGCACTGCTTTAGCCATTTGATGAGCTGATTGCGCACGTGGCGGTACCCACTTATCTTCACCTAATTTGCAGGCGCAGCAGTCACCAATGACATAGATATTGTCGTGCTGGTTACTTTGTAATGTTGGTTTTACTAATATTTGATTGGCTCGGTTAAGCTCAAAGACATTAAGATCTTTGATAAAGTCTGGCGCCTTTACTCCGGCGGCCCATAACATTAAATCCGACTCAATTATGTCGCCCTTGGCAGTGACAAACCCAGCTGTTGTTGCTTGGTCTATACGAGTGTTTTCGCAAACATTAACCCCAAGTGCTATTAACTCTCGTCGGGCTGATTGTGATATCCGCAGTGGTAAAGCCGGTAAAATATTTGGTCCAGCCTCAATTAAATTGATATTTAATTTTTTTGAGGTCATGTTGCTTAGGCCATATATCTTTAATAAATCAGCCACATGATAAAGCTCTGCTGATAATTCAACGCCGGTTGCCCCTGCGCCGACAATTGAAATATCCAGTGGCTTGTCGTTGTCCGATTGATGAACCCGAGTAAAGCTGTCTAACAGCGCGTGGTGAAAACGGTCGGCTTGCTTGTGGGAATCAAGAAAATAGCAATGCTCTTTAACCCCTGGGGTATTAAAGTCATTGCTGATGCTGCCAATGGCGATAACTAAAGTGTCATAGTTTATCTGGCGCTGCGGCAATATTTGGCGGTCCTCATCATCGAGCTGGGCGGCAACAGTGAGCTGTTTTGTATCAGGATTTAAACCACAGAAGGTACCGAGTTGGAATTGGTAACCATGTTTAGCAGCATGAGCAGAGTACACAACGCCGTCAAGGTTGGAGTCAAGCGAGCCTGTCGCTACTTCATGTAATAGCGGTTTCCATATGTGACTGCGATTTTTATCTATTAGTAATATATTGGCGCGATTTTTTCGTCCTAGTTGATGGCCTAATTGCGTTGCTAGTTCTAAACCACCGGCTCCTCCACCGATAATGACGATGTTAGGTATCGTTGTTGTCATGGTAAAATCCTTAATAATATAATAGGGCTAGGTACGACAACCAAGTGCCTAGCCCTATTACATCGCTAATCCATAGTGATATAGATAAGGATTTATGTCATCAATAAACTGACAACAGCGGACAATTATTTATTGATATCGCATGACAAAATAACGGCCTATTGTGGGTTGTAGAGTTTAATTCTCCGTTATCGCTGCAGGTAATTAACCCGCGGAGCTAACAAAATAATATATAGCTCAGCAGGTTAAGAAAACTGCTTAATATATTCTAAAGCAGTCATTTTGTGGTAAGTCACTAGAGCGTAATCGATTAACACTGGATTAGGGTCGACTATTTCAATCGGGGTCGCTTGCGATTGAGCTATATCTAGTGCCATTTGGGTAATGTTGACGCTAAATGAAGTGCCGATAAATATAATGCGATCAGCGTTGAGCATCCGTTGTTGCGCTTCGCTAATTCGATAAAGCTCGGTGTAATACTCATCAAAAAGTAATACATAAGGTTTTAATGAATAGTTGAACTGCGGTTTGTCTTTAATTTTAAAGATAGCTAATAATGAGTTGGTTAAATTGTCGGGATCGACCTCGTCCCACGGTGTGGAGACTGGCACAACAACATCATCACTTTGCTGATGATAGGGGGTCATTTGGTCAAGACGGCCATGAATTGCAATATAGTTTTTGTTGCCAGCTTTACCGTCGAGACCATCGATGTTTTGAGTGATTAAATTTTTATTACTCAGCCAGTAATGAACATCGTTCGGCCCGTGATTACGGTAAGTGGCAAAGCGTGAATAATACCAGCGTAAAAATTGTTCGGGATTATTGTGATACATCCCCCGAGTGGCCATTTGCTGCGGTGTATAGTTTTTACTGCCTATCGTCCACAAACCATCTTCGCCGCGAAAGGTTGGAATGCCGCTCTGAACGCTAACGCCTGCTCCGGTAATATAGAGTGTATTCATTAAGATAATTTCTCTTATATTTATATTAATATTAATGATGATCTTATCAGGATATTAGCGTTATATAAATATATCACCAGACTCAGCAAGAGGCCGTTAATGTCAACCGAGCTAAATAATATTGCAGTTTTAGTTGAACCTAGTGGTAGTGACGTTTTTCTGTCATTAACAATCCACGGCAATTTATGCCACCAAGATTACGTGCAATTAATCCCTATGTTAGACGCGATTTTAGAGCAGGCCGACCATCGTCCAATTAATGTATTAGTTGATATTACTGATTTGGAAAGCTGGATTATAGATACCGCGTGGGATGATTTTCAATTAGGGCTTCAGCATCGGCGCGAATTTAAAAAATTGCGATTATTGGCAATCAAAGTTGGCAACAAATGTTCAGTAAAGTTGGAGATTGGTTTATCACTGGCGACGTGCATTATTTCGAAAATAAAGACGTCGCAACAGTTTGGCTCAATGAAGTCACTTGTACGTTATATTAGTTGTTGAGTTGCATCCGTTTAACAAACTTATCACCCCAGATGAATGAGGTTAAGCCCGCCAGTACTAATACTGCACCCATTACTAAGTTGACACTGATCGTCTCGTTATTGAGATAAGCCCCCAATGTTAAGGCAAAGATCGGCGTAATTAAGGTAATTAATGAAACCGTGCTCGCAGTAAGTTTTTGTAACACATAATAATACGCAATAAACCCAATTAACGAGCCAAATATCCCCAAATACAAAATAGCCCACAAAGATCTCGGTTGCCAATCTTGAATTGGCAGCGTGCCGTCGCTGAGTAACCACGATAGCAAAAATAACGGGGTCGCAAATAATAAAGCGCCGAGCGTGGTCGCCATTGGGTTAATGCAAATATCAATGCTCTTAACCATGACTGCACTAAAGCTAAAACAACACACCGAAACCATCACCAGCAGTAGCCCAATGGCGTTATCACCGCTCAGTGACAAACTATCTGAGCAGACAAACGCTAATCCTAACAATGATAATACCAGTGCTATTTTTTTGATCTTACTAAACTTAGCTTCGTTAAGAATTTTTTGGCCGAGCAAACCTGAAATAATAGGAGCCAAGCCAAAAATTAACGACATCATGCCAGAGGCGATATGGCTCGAAGCTTGGTAAGCGAACAACATGCCCGTGAAAATCCCGCCGCCTGAGTAAGCATATAAACGTAAGGCCTGCCGGTTGCGGGGGAGTTTGGTTTTGGTGATAGCCAAAATAGTGCAGCCAATAATAACGCCAATCACCATTCGACTTAATACCGCCAGTGTTGGGCTAACCGACTCACTGCTCCAAACAATACCCAATGGTGTTGTTGACCAAATTAACACAACGATTAGGTAGGCAATGACCACAGACATCTTTTACTCCAAATTTATAGCTAGTAGTTTACAAAAAAGCCGAAAAATCAATATAGTGGCTTGGTAATGACATAGTGTTGACTTGGCGCTACCAAGTCAATAACCCGATAGTATTGGCGGGAGTATTTTTATCAAGTTGATAACACAACATTTAAAGCAGGGATAACAAAAAGCGACTAATCGTGGTTACAATTAGTCGCTTTATTAAATCGTCATGTTGTATTAAAAGAGCTTAACTCACTTTATCAACATTTTTACGATCGATTTTCTGTTGGCGGCGTTCACCAATTAATTGCTCAACGTTACCACCAATATGATCTTCACCACGCGCTTGCGCTAGCATCATTTGGCGTTCGCGTTCTTCAAAACGACTACGTTGCTCATCAGTGAATTTATCAATACAGCGATGACAGCTAACGCCTTTTACATAGTGAGGGCTTTGCTTTTCTGGTTCGGTCAGCGGGAAACGGCACGCGAAACACTGGTCGTATTGACCTTGCTCTAAATCGTGGTTTACTGCTACTCGGCTGTCAAACACGAAACATTCACCTTCCCACATTGATTCTGTCGCAGGTACTTCCTCGAGATATTTTAAAATGCCACCTTCAAGATGGTAAACCTCTTCAAAACCTTGGTCTTTAAGATAAGCAGTCGACTTTTCACAGCGAATGCCGCCAGTACAATACATCGCCACTTTCTTATGCTTAGTTTTATCTAAGTTGTCAGCAACATATTGTGGGAATTCACGGAAGGTTTTGGTGTTAGGGTTGATAGCATTTTTGAATGTGCCAATTTCCACTTCATAATCATTACGAGTATCGACCAAGATCACATCGGGATCAGAAATTAGCGCATTCCAATCTTGTGGTTTAACGTAGGTCCCAACGACTTGGTTAGGATCAACACCCTCAACGCCCATTGTTACGATCTCTTTCTTTAATTTAACCTTAGTCCGTTGGAATGGGTTTTCACTATTAAAGGATACTTTATAAGAGATGCTATTTAGACGTTCGTCTTGAGCAAGAAAACTCAATATTGCTTCAATTGCTTGCTGTGTTCCTGCAATAGTACCGTTAATGCCTTCGTAAGCTAATAGTAAGGTGCCGTAAACATCATGTTCTTTCATGACATCTAGTAGAGGTTGCTGTAGCTTCTCGAAATTTTCAAGACGAACGAACTTATACATTGCACAAACAGTGATATTACTCATATTTCAAAATTACCCATTGAACTGGCCGAATCGTAAACCCGGTGCTTTAGATTGCCCCTAGCGACTATTAGTTAACTACTAATAGATAACTACTAATAGATAACTACTATATAAGTAGCTAAGGAATTAGAAGCGCATCATAGCAGAAACCACCAAAGATCAGAATTCTTTGAAGCACGTAAGTACGGAGCTGCGAGCCATTTCACTAAAAATAAAGCCTAACGACTAATAATAAGGACGAGATGGCTATTTATAGTAGCTAAAGTCGATATATTTAGTGATATTCATCACAGTTAACTTTTGGGTTGTATTATAAGTAACCAAACAGAATTGATCTGTAAAAAAGCCCTTGCCAAGATGTAAATGATCTCTATAATGCTGCCTCACTGACACGGAGAAGCAGCTTACGAAAGCAAGCGCTGAAGCGGGTTAGAGAAGAAAACAACTTCTTCACTTTCTTTTAAAACGTTGTTTAAAAAGAGTTTGAAATTAAGTGTTGACTTCGAATCGGGAAAGCGTATTATATGCCTCCCAACGCAACGAACCACAGGGTTCCAAGCGCTGCTCCTAACCATCGAGTTAGTTGAGCTAAAACGTTCTTTAACAATTAGTATTCA
This sequence comes from Gammaproteobacteria bacterium, assembly GCA_013214945.1. Taxonomy (NCBI): domain Bacteria; kingdom Pseudomonadati; phylum Pseudomonadota; class Gammaproteobacteria; species Gammaproteobacteria bacterium. The sequence continues at coordinate 160 of JABSRT010000029.1, read as the reverse complement.
AATAAACTGTGTGGGCATTTGACGTAAGTATCGAAAAATACTTTATGGATATGCTCATGCAACAAACTAGAAATAGTTTGAAGTTATGAAAAGCGTAACACTTGTTATCTTCGGGTAATGAGAGGTTAAGCTAGTATTCATTGAGTCGTTCTAACGAACG